>JAOUMF010000680.1 GCA_029881615.1 Alphaproteobacteria bacterium
ATTTCCGAATCGCATTATCACCCTGCGGCATCGGAAATTGATGGCGGTGGATGATTTGCGGTCGATGCTTCGGGCGGGCCAGGGGGCCAGGGACGCGCCCGGCCTGTTCGCGATGCTGGCCGGGCAGTTGGCGGACCGTATGGAACCGATCCTGTCGGGCATGGACGAGGAAATTTCGCGCATCGAGAAAGACCTGACCGGCGACAAGCGCTGGCTGTCTCGCCATCCCGGCGCCCGGCCGCGGCTGGGGGAATTGCAGCGCGATGCCATCGCGATTCGTCGCTATCTTGCCCCGCAACACCGGGCGCTCGCCGCCTTTGACGACAACGGTTTTTCCTTCGTCAGCGACGTGCAACGGATGAGCCTGCGCGAGACCGAGGATCGGATCACCCGCTATGAAGAGGATCTGACCGCCCAGATCGAACGCGCCGCCGTGCTGCATGACCAGATCACCAACGACCTGGCCGAGCGCATGAACCGCACCATGTATCTGCTGTCCCTGATCGCCGCGATCTTTCTGCCGCTGGGCTTCATCACCGATCTGTTCGGCACCAACCTGCTGGGCGCCCCGGGCGCGGGCCACCCGTTCGGTTTTTCCATACTGGTATCGGCCGAGGCTGGCCTGGTACTGGCCGTGGTGCTGATCTTTCGCTGGCTGCGTTGGCTGTAGGCGATTGGAATGCCGATGGAAAACAGTCTCATGCTTCTCTGGCTCGCAGCGTTTCCGCTGATGGGAAGTCCGGGGCCGGCTACGCTCAGCCTTGCCGGGATCGGCACCGCTTACGGTGTGCGGCGGGGGATTCCGTATCTTGGGGGCATTATTCTCGGAACGTTTGGCGTTCTCATGATGATCGCGACCGGGGTCACGGCGCTGATCCTTGCCGAGCCCGCGCTCGTGATGGTTCTGACGGCTGGAGCGGCGGCCTATATTCTCTATCTCGCCTGGAAGATTGCGACCGCGCCCGTTGGCCTTGCGCCGGGATGCCAAAATAGTGCTCCGGCGTTTCCGAGCGGGTTCCTGCTCGCCATCGCGAACCCCAAGGCCTTTGCGGCAATCGGAGCGGTTTACGCGGGGCACACATTGCTCGACGGCAATCCGGTTATGGATGGCCTCGCCAAGGTCGCCGCCTTGACGGTGGTCATCGTCATTGTAAATGGCGTCTGGCTCGGTTTTGGATCGTCGTTCTCGCTGGTGTTGGGTGACCCGAGATATGGACGGATAGCAAACGCGGTTTTCGCCGTTATGTTGATTGCATCGGTCGGGATTGCCTTGTTCCCCCGTTGACCGGGACAGGCACACTGTCCCCCGGAAAGTATGTTCGTTGCCGGGGCCGATCTTTTCTTATGATCCCTGTTCCCGCTATTGGTCGGGTGGGTCAGGGCGGTCCAGCGCAGCCACCGGGTGTGAAGCGACAGGCAGTTGCCACCGTTTTAACTTTCGGTAAATGATACGGTCGTAAACTCCGGGCCACAGCGTATCAAACAGCAAGCGACCCGGGCCTGGGCCGCGCAGGGACCGCATGAATACACGCGTATATAGCCCCTTGGCACCGACAGGGTCTCTTGCCGGGCGGGCGGGCCAGCTGTTGTTGACGGCACTGCTCGGCTGTTTTGCGGTATTCTATCTCTGGTATGGCATGCCGCCGGGGCCCCTCAACGATTTCAGCTCGTTCTGGGTATCCGGCAAGGCGGCGAGCGAGGGACTGGATCCCTATGCGATCTACCCCGAGACCTTCCGTTCGCAATATTACAACGTTATCCACGCCAATCTGAATCCGCCGGCCTCGCTGCTGCTGTTCGCACCGCTTTCGCGACTGGACCCGGAGACAGCCTTCGTCGTCTTGTGGTGGAGCGGTTTGTTGGTCTACGCGGGAATAGTCATCGCGACATTGCGACGGCAGCCGGGGCCAAACGGGATGTTGATGGGGGCCTGGGCGCTGGCGCTGCCGGGGCTATGGGATGGGCTGCGGCTCGGCCAGATTTATGTATTGCTTTTCGCGGGTGTGGCGCTGGTCTGGTACCTGCTGGAAGAGGAACGTCCAATGTTGGCGGCCGTGGTTATCGGTTGCCTTGCGGCCCTTAAGCCA
>JAOUMF010000681.1 GCA_029881615.1 Alphaproteobacteria bacterium
CGGTTTTCTGCTGTTGGCGGCGGTCTATTATACCAGCGCCGACCTCTATCTGATCGACCGGGGCGTGCTCGACCTCACCCCCATGACAGCCGTGCTCGTCAGCCTGGCGCTGCTGGCCGCCGGCTGGATCATCTACGACCTGATGTGCCGCTCGCCGCTGGGGAGGAACGATACGCTGCTGATGCTGGTCGGCTTCGCGCTATTGGTGGCCATCGCCTGGGGCTGCACGCAAATCTTCAGTGGCCGCGGCGCCTATATCCAGATCGGCGCGCTGGTCGGCACCGTGATGGCAGGCAACGTATTGATCATTATCATCCCCAACCAGCGCAAGGTAGTGGCTTCGCTGCTGGCCCACGAGGCCCCCGACCCGCGCCTTGGCAAGCAGGCCAAACAGCGCTCGCTTCATAACAACTATCTGACCCTGCCCGTGCTGTTCCTGATGATCGGCAACCATTACCCGATGAATTTTGCCACCGAGTGGAACTGGGTGATCGTCGCCGTGGTCATCGTAATGGGCGTCTCCATCCGACATTTCTTCAATTCGCAACATGCCGGCAAGGGTACCCCCTGGTGGACCTGGGGCGTCGCGGCGGCGGGCGGGCTGATGATATTATGGCTGAACAGCTTCCCGGTCGGCGCGCCCGCGGCGATGCAAACCGGGGGGATCGAAACCGACGAGATGTTTATCGCGGTCGAGGATGTGGTGCTGTCCCGCTGCGCCATGTGTCATGCGGAAGAGCCGGCCTGGGAGGGCATTACGGCACCGCCGCTGAATGTGCGGCTGGAAACGCCGGCCGATATCCTGCGCGAATCCTCGCGGATCGAGGCACAGGCAGTCTTGTCCCGCGCCATGCCGCCGGGCAATGTCACCGAGATGACCGAACGGGAACGCCACATCATCGCCGCTTGGCTGGCATCGCGCGAGGGATGATATAAATGGCAAGCAAGACTGCGATATGCGGGCGGCTGCTGGATTTCACCGCCGACCCGGCCGAGGTCGGCGCGGACGCGAGCTATCGCTATATCCCGAACGGAGCCATCGTCATCGAAGATGGCAAGATCGCGTCCATCGGACCGGCGACCGACCTGCCGGCGGGTATGCCGGTGGATGATTACGGCCAGGCGCTGATCATGCCCGGCCTGATCGACACGCATATTCATTATCCGCAGACGCGCGTCATCGCTTCCTACGGGGCTCAGCTTCTGGAATGGCTCGACAAATATACCTTCGTCGAGGAACAGAAATTCGCCGACCCGGACCATGCCGCTTCGGTCGCGCGGTTCTTCTTCGACGAATTACTGCGGAACGGCACGACAACGGCCGCCGTCTATTGCACGGTGCATCCCGAATCCGTGGAAGCGTTCTTCACCGAGTCCGACCGGCTGAACACGCTGATGATCGCCGGCAAGGTGATGATGGACCGCAACGCGCCCGAGGCCCTGACCGACACTGCGGCCCAGAGCGCAGCGGACAGCGCCGACCTGATTGCCAAATGGCATGGGCGGGGACGTCAGAATTACGCGGTGACGCCGCGCTTCGCCGTCACCTCCAGCGAGGCGCAACTGGAAGCCGCCGGGGCGTTGCTGCGCGATAATCCGGGCGTCTATATGCAAACCCATCTTGCCGAAAACCACGCAGAAATCGCCGCCGTGCGGGAGCAGTTCCCCTGGAGCCGGTCCTATACCGACATCTACGACAGGTTCGGACTTCTGGGTCCCCGCGCCATTTTTGGGCATGGCATCCATCTATCGGACGAGGAAATCGCGCGCCTGTCCGAGACCAACTCGACGGTCGCTTTCTGCCCCACCTCGAACCTGTTCATCGGCAGCGGCCTGTTCAACATGGCGCGGCTGCGCAATGGCGGCGTCAAGGTCGGGCTGGCCACCGATGTGGGCGGCGGCACCAGCTTCTCGATGCTGCGCACCGCCGCCGAAGCCTACAAGGTCTTGCAGCTCGGCAATCAGAACCTGCCCGCCCTGCAGGCTTTCCATATGATGACCCGGGGCAATGCGGGGGTACTGGGGCTGGCCGATCGCATCGGCACGCTGGAGCCTGGAAGCGACGCCGATATCACCGTGCTGAA
>JAOUMF010000682.1 GCA_029881615.1 Alphaproteobacteria bacterium
GGACCTCGGTCCCGGTGCTGATCGTGGTCATCGCGGTGCTGGATTCGACCCGCGTTTTCCGCCTGGCGCGCGCCGTTTCCATGAATATCGTGGTGCTGGATTTTGTCGAGGCCGCGAAGCTGAGGGGCGAGGGAACCTGGTGGATCGTCACCCGCGAGATTCTGCCCAACTCTCTGCCGCCGCTGGTCGCAGAATTCGGCCTGCGCTTCTGTTTCGTGTTCCTGTTCATCAGCGCTCTCAGTTTCCTGGGGCTTGGCATTCAGCCGCCGACCGCCGACTGGGGCAGCATGGTGCGCGACAATGCCATCCTGATATCTTTCGGTGACATCACCCCGCTGATCCCGGCTGCCGCGATCGCGCTGCTGACCGTGGGGGTGAATTTCGTGGTCGACTGGTTCCTGCACAAGACGAGCGGTATTCGCGATGACAAATGAAAATGGCGGAGGCCGCGGTGACGTGCTGCTGGAAATGCGCGGCCTGCGTATCGAGGGCCAGTCGGAAGACAAATGGAACGAAATCGTCCACGGTGTCGACCTGACGCTACGCCGCGGTGAAATTCTGGGGCTGATCGGCGAATCCGGGGCCGGCAAATCGACCATCGGTATCGCCAGCATGGGTTTCGCGCGCCCCGGCTGCCGCATTACCGGTGGCAGTATCGTTTTCGACGGCATGGATTTGCGCGCCATGTCGGACGAAAAACTCCGGCGCCTGCGCGGCAAGCGGATCGCCTATGTGGCGCAGAGCGCCGCCGCTTCCTTCAATCCCGCCCACAAGCTGATCGACCAATGTACCGAAATGCCGGTTCGCCACGGTGTGAAGAGCAAAAGCGAGGCGGAAGCGGACTCCATGGAGCTTTATCGCCGCCTGCGCCTGCCCGACCCCGATACCATCGGCTTCCGTTATCCGCATCAGGTATCCGGCGGCCAGTTGCAGCGCGCCATGACCGCCATGGCCATGTCCTGTCGGCCCGATCTGATTGTGTTTGACGAGCCAACGACGGCGCTGGACGTGACCACCCAGATCGAGGTCTTGGCCGCGATCAAGGAAGTGGTTCATGAATTCCACACTGCCGCCATCTATATTACCCACGACCTTGCCGTTGTCGCGCAAATGGCCGACCGCATCATGGTGCTGCAATATGGCGACCTGGTAGAGGAAGGCGATGCCCGCGCGATGCTGGCCGGTCCAGAACAGGAATATACTCGCCGGCTGCTGGCCGTGCGTTCCTTCCGCAAGGAAGAGGAACCGCCCGCGTTGGAGGATCCGCCATTGCTGGAAATCCGCAATGTCACCGCCAGCTATGGCGGCAAGGTCATCGTGCTGGACGATATCAGTATGAAGGTCGGCCGCGGCCGCACGGTCGCGGTGGTTGGTGAATCGGGCAGCGGCAAGAGCACAACGGCCCGCGTGATCACCGGTCTGCTGCCGCCGATGATGGGCTCGGTACTGTTCAAGGGCGAGGAACTGCCTGCGTCCTGCAGGAAGCGCACGACCGATCAACTCCGCCATATCCAGATGATTTACCAGATGCCCGATGTCGCGCTGAATCCCCGGCAGCGTATTCGCGACATCATCGGCCGGCCGCTGGAATTCTATCTCGGCATGAAAGGGCGAGAGAAAACCGAGCGTACCCGCGAACTGTTGCGGCTGATCGAAATGGACCCGGACGAATTCATTGATCGGCTGCCCGGCGAGCTTTCAGGTGGACAGAAACAGCGTATCTGCATTGCCCGCGCGCTGGCCGCCGACCCGGAAATCATCATCTGCGACGAGGTGACCTCGGCGCTGGACCAGTTGGTGGCGGAAGAAATTCTGAAACTGCTGCAGCGTCTGCAGAATGAACTTGGCGTCACGTACCTGTTCATTACCCACGATATTGCGACAGTGCGCGCGATCGCCGACGAGATCGTGGTCATGCTGCAGGGCCGCGTCGTTGAACAGGGCGCGAAACAGGATATCCTGACCCCGCCGCACGATCCCTATACCGATCTCCTGTTATCGTCGGTGCCCGAGATGGACCCGGACTGGCTGGACAATTTGCTTGCCGACCGTGCCGCCCGCAAGGCGCGCGGCGAGCAG
>JAOUMF010000069.1 GCA_029881615.1 Alphaproteobacteria bacterium
CGCGGCAAGGCGATGGTCAATTTGTTGCCGTTGGATGAAGGCGAGACGATTTCGACCGTCATGCCGTTGCCCGAGGACGAAGAAAGCTGGAGCCAGCTTAACGTCATGTTTGCCACGGCCGGCGGCAATGTGCGGCGTAATCTTCTGTCCGACTTCATCAATATCAAGTCGAACGGCAAGATCGCCATGAAGCTGGACGAGGGGGACAGGCTGGTCAGCGTGCGAACCTGCGCGCCCGATCTCGACGTCTTGCTGTCGACCCGGCTTGGCATGTGCATTCGGTTCCCGGTATCCGACGTCCGCGTGTTCAGTGGCCGTACCTCCACCGGTGTGCGGGGCATCAGGCTGGCCAAGGATGACAGCATCATCTCCATGACCATCCTGCATCACGCGGCCATCGACATGGAAGTGCGCCAGGATTACCTGCGCGCCGCGGCTGCGCTCAGGCGGTCCGGCGAGGAAGAGGGCGAGACGGAGCCCACGCCGGCGGAACTGTCGCCCGCGGAATTCGCCAAACTGGCCGAAAACGAGGAATTCATTCTGACGGTTACGGAAAACGGCTTCGGCAAGCGGTCCTCGGCTTACGAATACCGGATCACCGGACGCGGCGGCAAGGGCATCGCCAATATCGAGATGACCGATCGCAATGGCCCGGTAATCGCCGCATTCCCTGTTGAGCCCGCCGATCAGATCATGCTGGTCACCGACGCCGGCAAGCTGATCCGCTGCCCAATCAACGATGTGCGCATCGCCGGACGCAAGACCCAGGGTGTCACACTTTTCCGCGTCGATAGCGATGAACGCGTGGTCTCGGTCGCGCGGGTCAGTGACGCCGGCGAAGAGGAAAACGGCGATGGGGATGACCTGGACGGCGATGTGACCGATAATGAAGGGTCGCCCGATGGCGGCGAGGACTGAAACCGCTTTCTTTCGCGGGCAATTCTAGGCGTAAAGAGCAATATCGGCATGAGCAGTCATCCCAGGGTCGGCGTATATCCCGGCACATTCGACCCCATCACCGTGGGACATCTGGACGTGATCGCGCGTTCGGCCTTGCATCTTGTAGACAAGCTCATCGTTGCAGTCGCCGAAAACGCGGGCAAGGAGCCCCTGTTCAACGTGCAGGAACGTGTCGAACTGGTACGCGAAGGATTGGAAGTCCTGCCCGCGGAAGCGCAGTCGGTTATCGAGGTACGCCCCTTTGACAATCTTCTGATACATTTCGTCGCCGATGCGGGCGCCTCGGTTATCGTGCGCGGTCTGCGGGCGGTATCGGATTTCGAATACGAATTCCAGATGGCCGCCATGAACCGTCGGCTCAACCTTCAAGTTGAAACCGTCTTCCTGATGTCGTCCGACCGCAACCAGTTCATTTCCTCGCGTTTCGTCAAGGAAATCGGCCGGTTGGGTGGCGACGTGACCCAGTTCGTGACGCCTAAGGTGCATGACCGGCTGATGCGAAAGTTCAAGGAAGGCTGAAAACGGCTTAAGGGCCATGAGTGAACGCGCTTTCCTGAAAGAGGCATTATCGCGGCTGGGCCTTTGGCAAGCCGGTACATTGCCGCCTTATGAAGCCCTGGCGGGCGGCGTTTCCTCGGATATCTGGCGGATCGATCTCCCGGATGGCCCGATCTGCATCAAACGTGCCCTTGCGAAGTTGAGGGTCGAGATGGACTGGCGGGCGCCGGTGGATCGCAACGCCTACGAGGTCGCCTGGCTGGAGACCGCGCGCAGGATCGAGCCCGATGCCGCACCCGAAATCCTGGCCCACGATGCCCAGGCCGGCCTGTTCGCCATGCGTTATCTCGACCCGGCAAGCCATGTTTCCTGGAAAGAAGCGTTGCGTCTCGGCGAGACGACCCCCGCCGTCGCGGCCGAGGTTGGGCGCCGGATCGGGCATATCCACGCCGCCACCGCGGGCAGGGACGATATTGCCCGGCAGTTCCCGACAGACGAAATCTTTCACGCCATAAGGCTGGAACCCTATCTGGAGGCCACGGCGGCGCGTCATCCGGATTTGCGCGAAATCCTGTTCGATTTATCGCGCCGCACGGCCGGGGAAAAGCGGACTCTGGTTCATGGGGATGTCAGTCCGAAAAACATCCTGATCGGGCCCAAAGGCCCGATTTTTCTGGATGCCGAATGCGCCTGGTATGGCGATCCGGCATTCGATATTGCTTTTTGCTTGAATCACATGCTTTTGAAATCATTGTGGAATAGAGATTTTGAACAATTATTTCACAGTTGTTTTGGCGCCATGGCGCCAGCATGGCTAAACCAGGTCGACTGGGAACTCCCGGCCAAGGCGGAAGCCCGCGCCGCCAATCTGCTACCCGGGCTGTTCCTGGGCCGCGTCGATGGCAAGTCACCCGTTGAATATATCGCGCGAGAGGCGGACCGAGACCGGGTGCGCCGGGTTGCCCGCGAACTGTTGTTGCATCCGGTGGAGCGTCTTGAAGCCGTTCTGGATGCCTGGAAAAAGGAATTAAGGCGTTGAGTAAAACTGAAATTGTCGCCGTCATTGGTCGCAGGGTATGGGATTCCCGGGGGCGGCCAACGGTCGAGGCGGAAGTCCAATTGGCGGGCGGCGCGGTTGGCCGGGCGATCGCGCCGGCCGGTGCCTCAACCGGGTCCGGCGAGGCCGTTGACTTGCGGGACGGCGGTGCGGCTTTCGGTGGCTACGACGTTACGCGCGCGGTTGGCGCGGTCGCCGGCGAGATTTCAGAACGACTTTCGGGTATGGACTCCACCGATCAGGCAGCCATCGATGACGCGCTGGTGACGCTTGATGGATCGGGCAACAGATCGCGGCTTGGCGGCAACGCGACGGTGGCTGTTTCGATAGCCGTGGCTCATGCTGCGGCCGCGGCAAATGGAAAATCGCTCTGGAGTCATCTACTAGTAGACCAAAATCCGCGACTCCCGATTCCCGAGATTCAAATCCTAGGCGGGGGCGCTCATGCCGGACGCAGGGTCGATATTCAGGATTTCATGGTCATCGCCGTCGGTGCCGCGGACTATATTCAGGCGCTGGACTGGACGGCGGAGGTTTATCGAGCCGCCGGCGCCATCATGGCGGAAGAGGGCAGGCTGCAGGGCGTCGCTGACGAGGGCGGATACTGGCCTGCTTTCGAATCCAACGAAGCTGGCCTGGAGATACTGGTGCGCGCCATTGAACGCGCAGGGCTGCGCCCGGGCGAGGATATGGCGATTTCACTGGATATCGCGGCTTCCGAATTCGGAAAGAACGGCCGCTACAGGCTGGGTCTGGAAACACGCGAGCTGGACAGCGACGGCCTGGTCGAAATGCTGGTCGGCTGGGTCGACCGCTATCCCATCGTGGCTGTCGAGGATCCCGTGGGCGAGGATGACATTGCGGGTTTCCAGCGCTTTACAGAAGCCGTTGGCGACCGCGTTCTGGTCATTGGCGACGATCTTCTGGTGACCAATGCCGCGCGGGTAAGCGAAATGGCCGTGGCGGGGGCCTGCAATGGCTTGCTGGTCAAGCCCAACCAGGCGGGAACGCTCAGCGAGGCGAAGGCGGCGCTGGACGCGGCGAAACAGGCGGGCTGGACCAATATCGTCTCGGCCCGCTCAGGCGAGACCGAGGACGTCACCATCGTCCATCTGGCGGTGGGCTGGGGTGCACCGATCCTGAAAGTCGGCTCCTTCGCCCGTTCCGAACGGATGGCCAAATGGAATGAGGGCATTCGTATTGCCGAGGCGCTGGGCGGGCGTGGCGAACTGCCGTCGCGCGGTTCATTCCCCTGGGGGTGAGGGAAGCGGGCTCTACCCCTGCCAGAGCCCTTCCTTGTGCAGATCTTCCATGGATTCCGTTATGCCGTTGCGCAGGATTTCCACCATTTCGTCGATCTGCGGCCGCGTGATGATCAGCGGGGGTGACATGACGCACATATTGACGATCGGGCGCACGATCAAACCGTTTTCCTGGCAATGCGCGTCGATGCGGCTGCCGACCTCGTAGTCGAGCGTTAGCGGGTTCTTGGTCTGCTTGTTATTGACGCATTCGATGCAGGCCATGAGCCCTTCACCCCGAACCTCACCGACCATGTCGATATCCTCGAGTTCCTTGAGGCGCGCCTGGAAATAGGGGGCGATCTCGCGGACATTCTCCAGAATACCCTCGCGCTCGATGATCTCGATGTTTTTCAGCGCGGCGGCGGTGGCCACCGGATGGCCGGAATAGGTAAAGCCGCTGGCAAAATAGCTGATATTGGCCTCCAGCCCGCCCAGCGTGTCGAGCAACCGGTCGGAAATCAGGACCGCGCCCAGCGGCACATAGCCCGATGTCAGCCCCTTGGCGGACAGGATGATATCGGGAACGATATCGTATACGTCCTCGGAGGCAAACCAGTGGCCCAACCGCCCGAACGCGGTCACCACCTCGTCCGAGATGTAGAGCACGTCATATTTCCGGCAGACTTCCAGCGTGCGCCGGTGATAGCCGGGTGGCGGGATGATCACGCCGCCGGAAGCCAGGATCGGCTCGGCGATGAAAGCGCCCACCTTGTCGGGCCCGATTTCCAGGATCTTGTTCTCGAGATCAGCGATCTTTTCGTCGCAGAACGCCTCGATGCTCATATCGTCCGGGCGGCGATAGGGATGGACCGTCGGCAACAGATGAACCAGGTCCCGTTCGAAATCCATGAGATTCTTGTCTCGCGCCTTGCCGGAACAGGACGCGCCCAGAAACGTGCTGCCGTGATAGGCATCAGCGCGTGAAATAATATGTTTCTTTTCAGGGCGCCCAAGACAATTATTAAAGTACATCATGAAACGCAGGGCCGAATCCACCGAGGTCGAGCCGCCGGTGGTGAAGAACACATTGTTCAGATCGCCAGGCGCCAGTTCCGCAAGCTTTTCCGCCAACTGCGCCGCCGGCACATTGCCCAGGCTCCAGGGGCTGTAATAGGGCATGCGCATGACCTGCTCGGAAATCGCCTGCGCCATCTCCTCGCGGCCATGACCGATATTGACGCACCACATGCCAGCCGGCCCGTCGATAAGCTTGTTGCCGTCGCTGTCATGCAGGTAGATACCTTCCGACTGCGCGATGATCGTGCGCTCGGCCTTGCGCACCGTTTTCAGGTTTTCCCAGGGATGGACCCAGTGACGATCCTGTTCGTGCAGTTTTTCGGTATCGAACGTCATATTCCTGCGCATGTAATTTTCATCCTTTTTTTCGCGCGACATCAGAAATTCAGCGCCGGTGTCGCTCGCCGACGCGGTGGATTATGGAAGGGACGATCAACGATACGGCAGGATGCCACGATCTTGTGCCACTTCAGTTCCCTGTTCAGATAGATTTCGGCCCATATTCCCTCGGTCCGGTTCGCATATGCCGCGTCCAGGGTGGCGATCGCGATGTTCCGCTTGGCCGTGGGCGACCAGATCGCCGAGGTGACGAAACCGATTTGCTTGGCGCGGCCATGATAGATCAGCGCGTCATGCGCCGGTTTGTTACCATCGATATCCAGCCCGACCACGCGATAGCGCGGCCCGGTCTCGCGTTCGCGCAGCAGCGCTCGGCGGCCGTTGAAATGGCCCTTGTCGAAATCGACCAGCCAATCCAGGCTCAACTCGAAAGGCGAGCGCCGGCGGCTGATACGGGAAACCGTTTCGGCGGCCATGAAATCGGTGTTGGTCTGGATGAATCCGGCCTCGATACGAGCCATATCCACCGCTTTCGAACCCACCGGCATCAGCCGGAACAGACGGCCCGCTTCCGCCAGCCGATCCCAAAGCGTTTCCGCCAGGTCGGGTGCAATCCAGAGCTCGTATCCCAAATCTCCGGTAAAGCCGGTCCGGGTAACGGTCAATGCACCGCCCTCGAACGGGAATTCCGCGATGCCGAAGGGTTTCATATCGGCAATACCGTCCAGCCCAAGCTCTTTGAGAACGGTGCAGGACAGCGGGCCTTGCAGTGCCAGCCCGGCGATCGCCTCGCTGATATCCTCGATGACGACATCAAACCCGATGGCCGAATCTTCCAGCCAGCATTCCTGATGTTCCTGGGAATTCAGGCGGAATTCGGTCTCGCCGAGGCGAAATACCGTGCCGTCGTCGATAACCTTTCCTCCATCGTCGCACCAGACCGCATAGGCGGCGCGGCCGGGTTTGATCTTGGCGGCATCGCGGGTCAACAGCCGATTCATGTAGCGCACGGCATCCGGCCCGGCGATGCGGTATTTCCGCATGGGCGAAATGTCGTAGAGGGTTGCCGAATTGCGGATCGCAAAATATTCGGTCGCGACATCGGTGAAACAGCTTACCGTCGTATATCCGCCCCAACGCAGAAATTCATCGGTCAGCACAAAGGGCGCCAGACGCGAATGAAACGGCGTAGTCAGTAGGGGGGCCTTGTAAAGCGCGGTCGCGGGACTGGTCATGATGACGCCTCCTTGGCCAGAATTCGCTTCGCGGCGTTCATTCCCGCCGCGCCCATGACGCCGCCGCCGGGATGGGTGCCGGCGCCACACAGATAGAGCCCCGGTACCGGCGAGGCATATTGCGCGAAACCGGGAACCGGGCGCAGCATCAACATCTGATCGACCGAGAGATCGCCATGATGCCAATGGCCGCCGGTCATGCCGAATTCGCGTTCGAGATCCGGCGGCGCCAGCATCTCGCGGGCGACAATCTGGCCGGACAGCCCGGGCGCGAGGGATTCGATCCGGGCGACGACATGGTCGGCAAAACCCTCACGGCTGCCTTCCCATCCGGCCTTCAAGGCGTATGGCGCATACTGAACCACCACCGACATCACATGCCGGCCAGCGCTGGCGAGGCTATCGTCATGCAGGGTGGGAATGGTGATTTCCAAGGCGGGAGCCGAGGAATATTCGCCATATTTCGCGTGGTCGAAGGCGCGCTCGATATAGCCCATGTCGGGCGCCAGGACCAACCGTCCGCCCAGCAGGGTCGACTCCAGCCCCGTGAACGCCGGAACGCCTTCCAGCACCAGATTCAGCTTGGCCGCCAGCCCGTTGCTGCGAAAGCCGTTCAGGCGACGTACGAAACCGGTGTCGAGATGTTCCGCGCCGAGCAGCGACAGGAAAGTGCGCTTCGGATCGGCGTTGGAAACAACCAGGTCCGCCGTAATCGTTTCGCCGCCTTCCAACTCTATGCCGCACGCACGGTCTCCGTCGACCAGAACACGCCTTACCGGCGAGCCCGTTCGAATTTCGGCGCCATATGACCGCGCCGCATTGGCCAATGCCTCGGCGACCGCCCCCATACCGCCCCGCGGGATGGCCAGCCCGTCGCTGCTGCCCACATCGCCGGCGAGGCGATAGAGCCAGGTCAGTACGCTACCCGGAGAGCGCGGGCCGAAATTGCTGCCCAGTACCGCGTCGAAAGCCAGCGCACCCTTCAGGCGTTCATCGCTCAACTCGTCGTTCAGCAGGTCGAAGACGTTCATATTTACGATGCGCAGGAACTCGCGCATGTGTTTCTTGCCTAGCAATCTAAGTCTGATACCCAGTTTCGCCAGCGCGAGCTGATCACGCCAGTCACCGCCGCCCAGTCTTGGCGCGGTCTGTGACAGAGAGGGATGCAGCGCGCCCGCCATGCGCATCAACCGGCGGTGCAACGCCGGCCAGGCCTCACGGTCGGGCGAATCGCCAAGCCCATCGACTCGCGTTCCGGTCAGAACCATATGCCTGCCATCTTCACCGAGCGAAACCGTATGGAGTTGTCGCGCCGACAATTCCAGCCCGTGCTTGTCCAGTTTCAGCTGTTTGCGCAGGGCCGGATGCAGTTGATGCAGGATATGGGCGCAGCCCGGACCGGTGATGCCTGGCGCCAGTTCCCGGTTTGCCGCCGCGCCGCCCAAGCGGTCAGAAGCCTCGACCACCAGCACGCGCCGCCCGGCCTTTGCCAGATAGGCCGCGCAGGTCAGTCCATTATGGCCGCCGCCAACGATGACGACATCGAATTTCGTGCTCATCGCCGACCTCCTTGCACGCCCAGATCGCTTAGAATTTCGCGCGCCG
>JAOUMF010000685.1 GCA_029881615.1 Alphaproteobacteria bacterium
GGGACGGCCAATTACTGCCTGATTACGACGAAGCACCCGTGGCGCGGCATCTAAAGGGGCGCGAGGTGAATATCGCCGTTGATATAGGTATCGGCCATGGCCGCGCGCGGGTATGGACCTGCGACCTGACCCACGAATATATCGCGATCAATGCGGATTACCGGAGTTAGCGATAGTGCCTGACCGGCCGGCCAACGCGACACCACCCGCCGGCAGCCCCATGGCGCATCTGCCGCTGGAAACCGAACGGCTGCTGCTGCGGCCCTATGCACAAGGCGATACGGCCGAGATTACGCGGCTGCTCAACGATACTGAAATGGCGCGGTTTCTGATGGTCGTCCCGCATCCCTTCGTCGAGTTCGATGCGCGAACGCTGGTCAAGGCGGCCTGGCGGCGACTGACCGGCGGGCGCGGGTTCGATCTGCTGATCACCATAAAGGACGGCGGCAAGCCGGTGGGCAGCGTCGGCGTCGGCCTGCATGACGAGGGCCGGCGCGGTGAATTGGGGTTCTGGGTCGGGCGCGACTATTGGGGCCGCGGCTATGCCAGCGAGGCGGCGCGCCGGATGATCGAATTTTCCACCGAAACGCTCGGCGTAACCCGCCTGACAGGCACCGTCGCCACCGATAATGAAGGCTCACTGGCCGTTCTGGCCAAGCTTGGCTTAACCGAGACCGGACGCGGCGAAAAGCAGGTGCCCTCGACCGGCGAAATGCGCGAAGTAATCTTTTTCGAATTGCAGGCGGGCAAGCGATGAACACCAACGCCAAGCCAATCCTGCTGGTCGTCGCGGTGGCGCTGCTGGATATCGACAACCGGGTGCTGCTCAGCCGCCGGCCCAATGGCAAGCATATGGCCGGCCTGTGGGAATTCCCCGGCGGCAAGGTTCATGATGGCGAAACGCCCGAGGCCGCGCTGATCCGCGAAATGAAGGAAGAACTGGCCATCGACACGGCGGAAAGCTGCCTGGCCCCGCTGACCTTCGCCAGCCATGCCTACGAGGATTTCCACCTGCTGATGCCGCTCTATGTCTGCCGCAAATGGAAAGGCGTCGTCACGCCGCTGGAGGGCCAGGAACTGAAATGGGTCCGCAAGCAGGCGCTAACCGACTATCCCATGCCCCCGGCGGACGTGCCGCTGATCCCGATTTTGCGGGACTGGCTTTAGCGGGACCCCGGTCTTTGCCTCAGGTTGAATCTCCGTAAGGGCGCGCCAGGCGGCGGAGATGGCCGTGCCGGCCAGCAGGAAGACCACGGCATAGAGCATGCCGGTCAGGATGATCGCCGAGGTGACCCAGAGGTCGCCTGGCGCCATCAACGCTGTGGGCGCGTCCCGGTCGATTTGCGCCGGGTCGGTAACCCACCCGTTCAGCAGCAGGTTGATTGGCGACAACAGCCAGACAGCCGGCAGGATCGCGACGAAGACGATCCATAACAGCCGCCACCCGTTGCCACGCCCCAACCGCCATCCCTGGACGAACGGGCGGTCGGCTCCGGTCGCCAGCGCGGGCAAAGCCAACAGGATGCGCGCCGGGAGCCAGGCCAGCAGCGCCGCCGCCAGCCCGGTGAGCAGGATTGCCAAGAGCCCAAAGAACAGTGTCAGCCCTAATCCGGGGGGCTCAACGGTCTCCGGAAATAGTTTCACGCCGGCTACGAAGATGGAGTCCCAGGCGGCGGGAAGCAGCAGCATCTCTAGGCTGCCGAAAAACAGGAACAAGGCCAAAAGCGTAAGGCCGTACAGGCTCTCTGGACGCCCGAATCGGAAAGGCATGGAGGCGGTTGCGCTCTTTCTCGCCGTCCGATGCACGGCCGGCAATACCGCCGCAACGGCGAAAATGACTGGCAGGATACCGAGCAACCCGAGCAACAGTTCGCTCGCCGTCGCGGTTGGCAGGAAGAAGGTGCTGAGCGATGGGAAATCCGGGTTCTCGAACGCCTCCTCGACAAAGGTTTCGCGTCTGTCCCCGGCCAGCGTGACCCACGTCGCGACAGTCGCGGCGCACACGGCGCCCAGCGGCAGGCCAAGCAGCAGCGTCCGGCGCCAGTTCGCCAGCAGATCGCCCCAACTCGCGGAAAC
>JAOUMF010000684.1 GCA_029881615.1 Alphaproteobacteria bacterium
CAAGACATATTTGGGGCCGATAAAGATTATTCGGGCGAACCTGTCAATCTTAAGGTTGCCAAAGGTGGCGCCGACAGAACCGTTTTTATCGGAGATCATGTGCAGAGGATAACATGCCCGTACAAGCGGGCAAAGGACACTCTACCCAGACGATTATCAGATATGACGAGACCCGCAAAACAGGCACGCCTACTTCGCCGCCGCCTCTAGCCTTGCCGCCTTGGTGATGTTCCAGCTACCCGTTTTTCGGATTTCTTGTAATTTCTAGTGTACGGTACTAATATATATAGTGAATTTTGTGGAACTGCGAGTGTTGGAATGTTTGTCTTCCGCAAGGGTGAAATCAAGAGGGAAAACTTAAGCAGCTGGAGTCGGATAAAGGCCGGCCTCCGGGCCGCCGACGCGCGCGCACTGAACAACGGCTCCGTCTCTTACGAGCGGCTTCAGGAAGTCAATAGCCTGTTCAGCGGCTTCGACCTGTCCAGAGCATCCATCCGTCGCCGTGAGCACGGCGACTCCTGAGCCCGCGCTTTCCCCGCGAGATGTCGCGGGACTCCTCGAGAAAGCTTTCTCGGAGAAAACAAACGCGTACATCGCAGGCGGCCAGGCCCTGAATTTCTGGGCCAGCATGTTCAGCGGGCGCACCTCCGATTTGGCCCAGTATGCGCCCTACGTCAGCAAGGATATCGATTTCTTCGGATTTTTCGAGGATGCGGCCATCATCGCGGCGGCTTTGGGCGCAGATATCGAACGCCCGTCACTTGAAGACAACAGCCCGAATACCGCCGTTCTTCTGATTAACGCAGGCGGATACAAACTCGTGATCGATTTCATCGGATCAATCCTGGGCGCCCAACTCAAGCATGTGGAGGATTTTGGCAGCCTCGAAGTCGAGTTCCCGATTGCCGACGAATCCATGCAAACAACGGGCGAGGTGGTGACCATACCGGTTATGCATCCGCTGGTTTGCCTGGAAAGCCGCGTCGGCAACGTCGTGACATTGAGGCGGGCCGGCGCGTTGTCCATGCGTCAACTCCAGGCTTCGGTTATTGTGCTGAGAGAGTACATAGCGCTCAGCCTCGAAGACGATCATCCCGAGGCCATGCGTTGTATCGCAGGACTTTTTGAATACGCTCGTTCGTCCATAGAAGCCAGAATACTTCACGAACGCCATTCAATCGATATTATGGACGCGCTGAAAGGGATCGCGGACCACCCTCGGCTCGACCCGCGTTACCGAGACAAAACGCTGGCGCCAATGATCGAAAAGATAAAGAGCAAGAGGCGCGGGCCAAACTGACGCCGCGTTTCAGGTTCCCCCTACTTCGCCGCCGCCTCCAATTTCGTCGCCTTGATGATGTTCTGGTCCAGGGCGGCGTCTTTTTTGCCGTCCATGCCGAAGGCGACCGCCATGATCTGGCTGTAGAAGACGACCGGGATGTTGAAATCCGTGCCGTACTGCTTGTTGATGGCGTCCTGGTACATTTCCACGTTGGTCTGGCACAGCGGGCAGGGCGTGGCGATGACGTCGGCTTCGGCCTCCTTGGCGGCATCCAGGATCTTCTTGATCAGATGCAGGGTCTTTTCCGGCTTCATCACCGCGACCGAGCCGCCGCAGCAGGCGGTTTTCACGTCGTATTCCACCGCCTCGGCGCCGCAGGCCTCGATGAAATTATCGAGGAATTCCGGGCTGTCGAAGGTATCGTACGCGCCGCCGCCCTCGGTCTGCGCGAAGGGGCGCACCGTCTGGCAGCCCACATAGCCGGCAACCTTGAGGCCGGTCAGCGGATTGGTCACGGCTTCCTTCACCTTGTCGAGCCCGACCTCGTTGACGATGACCTCGCAGGCGTGGCGCACATTGCGGTCCTCATCGTATTTCAGGCCGCCGGCGCCCAGCGCCTCGTTTACGTTCTCGCGCAGTTTGACGTCCGCCTTGATCTTCTCGGCCACGCCATAGGTATTCAGGTAACAGGCCGCGCAGCCAGTGATGATATCCTGTGGGCCCTGGGCTTGCGCATGGGCCAGGTTGCGGCCGGACAGGGCAGTGTTGGCGAGCTGCCCGCCCTCGATATGGCC
>JAOUMF010000683.1 GCA_029881615.1 Alphaproteobacteria bacterium
ACAGCGGCGCCGGGACAGTGGAGTTCATCGTAGAGAGTGGCCCGGCCGGCCGGCCGGGCGGTTTCTGGTTCATGGAGATGAATACCCGATTGCAGGTCGAACATCCCGTGACCGAGGAAATCACCGGAACCGACCTCGTGGAGTGGCAGTTCCGGGTGGCGTCGGGAGAGCCGTTGCCGCTTGCCCAGGACGATATTCAAATCGACGGCCATGCGATGGAAGTGCGCCTCTATGCCGAGGATCCGGCGCGTGGTTTCCTGCCGGCGCCGGGCAAGGTGAGCTATTTCGATATGCCATGGAGCGCCGGTTTGCGCGTGGATGCCGGGATAGACGACGGCGGGGCGGTCATTCCACCTGACTATGATCCGATGATCGGCAAGGTCATCTACCGGGGCGATAGCCGCGCGGAGGCGTTGAACGGCCTTGCCAGGGCGCTGGGCGAGATCAAGATCGTGGGCGTGGCGACCAATGCAGGTTTCTTGTCGCGCATCCTGGAACAGACCGATTTTCAGGCCGGCGCTGTCGATACCGGCTTTATCGAACGCAATTCGGACAGGCTCATGCCATCGCCCGAACCTGCGCCGGACCCGGTGCTTGCGCTGGCCTGTCTGGCGCTGTTGTATCAGCGCCACGGCGTGGCGGCGCGGGACGCCCTTGAGTCAGCCGATCCCTGGTCGCCCTGGGCGCGGGCCGATGGATGGCGATTGAACGATATCGGTCATACGGTCCTGCGTTTTATCGAAGACGAACGGGAAATCGATATTGCCTGCCATTTCGAGGGCGAAGGCTATCGGCTGGATCTGCCTGGCGGCGCGGCACGCGCGGCCGTTCGTGCGCCCTGGGACGATCTCGGTGGCGATGGCCCGGTCCTGATCGACGACGATGCCCGCGCCGAACTGGACGGCATGCTGCTTGCCGCCACGGTGGTGCGCGAGGGCAATATGCTGCATGTCTTTCATTTGGGTGGCCACTGGCGCCTGGGTATTTACGATCCGTTGGTTGCGGCGGAAGCCCATGAGGGCGCGGGCGGCGGCCTGACCGCCCCGATGCCGGGCAAGGTAACGGCGCTGCATGTGAAGGCGGGCGACAGGGTCAAGGCCGGGCAGGCGTTGATCGTGGTGGAGGCCATGAAAATGGAGCATGCCATTCACGCGGCCGCTGACGGGCTGATTGCCGAAGTACGTTTCGGAGTCGGCGATCAAGTCGCCGAGGGCGAGATTCTTGTCGTGGTCGCCGATACAGCCGACGCCTGAACGCGGCATTGTTGAACTGGTCGTTCGGGATTCGCTATCCGACTTACACCAGATGCGCGGGCAGATCCTGATCCGGCAGGTTGGTCAGGTCCTTGGCGATTTCGCCGGCGATAAGCGCCTTGGCATGCTTGCCCAGGGCGGAACGCAGGTCGCCCAGGGTCTGCGGCGGGGCCACCAGGATCAGCGCCTCGTATTTTTTCGCCAACGCGGCTTCTTCCAGGGCATCCGCCACCGATTTGGCAAACTGTTCCTTGGCGTAGCGATGCCAGTCGACGCGTGGCTCCATGGAGTGACGCAAGACACTGGCGCTTTCATGAACCCGGCCGGGCCGGTCGGCGCCCAGATCGCGGGTGGGGATGCGGGCTTCTGTGTCGCAGAAGCACTTGTCGGACGCGGGCGTCAGCATAGCCTTTGCACCGATTCTTTCCAGCAAACGGGCCTTGGCGCCGTCGGCGACAAGTACCCAGGTCGTGAGGGGTTTTGTTGGCATGGCAGGCTCCCACCTGAAAAGGAGGTTTCCCAGGATTTTATTAGAAACCGGTTTGGCGGCGCGCGCCTTGAGGCATGTCAAAAAAAGTTTAAATTTTAACAATAAGCCCGTGTTTCTTGTTGGTGAACCGGCTGTCGCGGACCGCCAAATCGCAGCGAATTCCGGTCTGCGCCAATAAGCGTAAGGCAACTCTTGACGGCGGCGTGTCGCGCCCTTATGTTCCGCGCACGAATTTTAAGGGACCGTTGAAGAGCGGCTGGAGAATCATGAAAGTAGTCAATTCGCTTAAGTCCATGAAGGATCGGCATAAAGAATGCCGGATCGTTCGCCGTA
>JAOUMF010000070.1 GCA_029881615.1 Alphaproteobacteria bacterium
TGCCCCGGCTCGTGCCACCGGCAGTTTCCGTAGTTTCATTGCCTGATAGAGCAGGGCCCTGTTGCGGGGGCTATGTTCGCCCTCGGCGATGCTGATCGCGCTGTCCAGTTCCTTCTTGCTGAATTTCAGTGCCGCATAGCGCTCGGCCAGATTACTCGCGTCGAGAGCGCCGGCCAGCACCGCACGTTCGGCGGCCGCCAATTGGACGGAGTCCGAGACCAGCGGGCTGTTGGCCAGCGCCCGCAGCATCAGGGGAGAGTGGGTTTCCAGTACGTCGGATGGCAGTTTTGCCTTCGCCGCGGCAGCCATGGCCAGGTGAATCGGCGCCGGGTTTGTCAGGCTTTTGACATTCGGCCGGGTGCCGGCGGTCAGCGAGTCGGCCAAGGTGAAAAAGGCGGGATCGTCCAGGTCGCCACCCTCTCGCAACAGATTTGTGCTGAAACTCGCCGCATCCTTGTCGCCCGCCAGTATGCTGCAGAAAACAGCTATGCGGTCGCGAAACAGCGGGTCGAGCATCTCCGCGCTCACCGCCGCGCCTTTGCAGGCAGCTTCGTTGTCATTCAACAGCAGCCGATTATCGATATGAAGCTGCATCAAAACGCCATCGGTTTCCGGCGCGGGTGCGCTGGCCATCATTTCGGCTACCGCCCCGGTCAACCCGATTGCCGCCAGCCGTTCAATACGCGTGGCGATCAGGCTGGCGCCGTTGTCGGCCTCACCACGCGGCGGTGCGATCGCCGTTGACAGTAAAAGACGCCTGGTAAGATCGTGAAGCGCGGGAGAATTCTGTTCGGTGGGAAGTTGCGCCAGAAGGCGCAGTAGCAGGGCGCGGTCCGTGCCGGCCCATAAGTCGGGGCCGAAGCCACCCATCGATGCGTCCAGAATGCCGCCGGAATCGGGGTCCGGTTTTTCCAGTTCGCCTATTTCTATATCCGATATTCCTTCGTTCCCGGTGACAGGGGCTTCGACCGGGTCGTCGGGCAGGGCCGGTGGCGGGGCTTCCAGCGCCGCCGGTGCGCCGTCGGGAACGAGCGGCAGCGCGCCTCCCTCCGTCTGGGCGAAAGCCGGGCCGGTCGCGAGGGACAGCAGGATTACAAGGGCCAGGCCCGATTTAACGGGGAAAACGCGAATCATCGATTTCCGTTTCCACCATGTTCGAGGGCGCCGGCGCATCCCAGAAACCGAGCACGACAAAGCCGCCGACGATTAGAAGGGCAAAAATGAGGATGCCGATCTGTATATGTTTGTTCATGAAGCAATATTCCGGTCGATCTGTTCAGGGATCCTGGCGCATTGGACATGGGCGGCGGGATATGGGCTGTTCAGGGTTTACGCTAGCCTTTGACTATGGCAATCCTGCGGCAGTGTAATTATCTACAGGGTCCGCTGCAACGGCTCAGCGCCGGGCACGGAGGGAAAACCGTTTATATGCAGGAATCAAAAGTCTTGAATTTGCCGAAACCCCTTATTCTGGTGGGGCTTATGGGCGCCGGCAAATCGGCTGTGGGGCGGCGTGTGGCTGCGCGCTTTGGCGTACCCTTCATAGACGCCGACACTGAGATTGAAAAAGCCGCGGGTTGCACGGTCAGTGAAATTTTCGAGCGTGACGGTGAAGAAGGGTTTCGTGCCGGCGAGCGCCGGGTGATGGCCCGGTTGCTGGAGTCCGAGCCGGTACATGTATTGGCCACTGGCGGCGGCGCTTTCATGGATCCGGAGACAAGGGCATTAATTCGGGAAAAGGGTATATCGTTATGGCTGCGCGCCGATCTGGATGTATTGTTCGAGCGGGTCAGCCGTCGCGGTCACCGGCCGTTATTGAAGACGGCGGATCCGAAAGGTACGTTGGCGGGGCTTATGGATGCGCGCTATCCCGTTTACGGCGAAGCCGAGATCATTGTGGATAGCGGCGATGGCCCGATCGGGGTCATGGTCGACCGGGTGATCGCGGCGGTGGAAGATTACTTGAAACGAGGAGAGCAGGCTTGAGCAGTCACGAAACGGTCCGTGTCGACCTGGGACCGCGCGGTTACGATATCATCGTGGGTGACGACGTGCTGGCGGAAGCGGGCAAATCCATGGCGCCGATCCTGCGCGCCCCGCGAGTCATCGTGATCACCGACAATCATGTGGCGCCACTTCATCTCGATGCGCTGATGCGCTCGCTGGCGAACGCCGAAATCGCGGCCGAGGCCATCGTGTTGCCGGCCGGCGAGCAGACCAAGAATTTTACCCATTTCGAAAAGCTGTTGGGCGAGATCCTGGGCCGCGGTATCGATCGCGATATCAGCCTGGTGGCGTTGGGCGGCGGGGTGATCGGTGATATTACCGGTTTCGCTGCCGCGTCGGTTCTGCGAGGTATCGATTTCATTCAGGCGCCGACCACGCTTCTGGCGCAGGTCGACAGTTCGGTCGGCGGCAAGACCGGCATCAATTCCCCGCATGGCAAGAACCTGATTGGTGCCTTTCACCAGCCCCGTCTGGTGTTGGCGGACAGCCGCGTGCTGAGAACCCTGCCGCGTCGCGAGATGCTGGCCGGATATGCCGAGGTGGTTAAATACGGGCTGATCAATGACCCGGCCTTTTTCGCATGGCTGGAAGGCCATGGCGCCGATCTGGTCGATGGCGATCCGGCGAAGGTTCGCCGCGCCGTCGTTGCGAGCTGCAGGGCCAAGGCGGCAATCGTGGCCGAGGATGAACAGGAACGTGGCGCGCGCGCGCTGTTGAATCTGGGGCATACATTCGGCCATGCGCTGGAGGCCGAAACCGGTTTTGGCCATACGCTGCTGCATGGCGAGGCGGTGGCGATCGGCATGGTGATGGCCTTCGACCTGTCGGTGCGCATGGGGCTTTGCCCGGCCGAGGACGCGGCCAGGGTGCGCCGGCATCTCGGTGCCGTCGGCCTGCCCACCGGCACCAATTTTACCAACTCGATGGTCTGGAGCCCCAAACGGCTGATAGGCCATATGGCGAAGGACAAGAAGGTGTTGGGGGGTAAACTGACCTTTATCCTGGCGCGCGGCATAGGCAAGGCATTCGTTACGCGCGACGTGGCGGGCGAGGAACTGATCGCATTCATGGAAGGAGCGGTGGCCGCATGATGCCGGAACTGTTGATTACATCGGGAATTATCCTGGTTTTGCTGGTGCTGTCGGCGTTTTTCTCTGGCTCCGAGACCGCCTTGACGGCGGCTTCGCGCCCACGCATGCATTCGATGGCGAAGCAAGGGGACCGACGCGCCGCCATCGTGCTGGCGTTGCGCGATCGCAACGAACGGCTGATCGGTGGCATTCTGCTTGGCAATAACCTGGTCAATATTCTGGCTTCGGCGCTGGCTACGAGCCTGCTGATGCGGATGTTTGGCGAAGCGGGCGTAATTTATGCGACCCTGGCAATGACGTTGCTGGTGCTGGTCTTTGCTGAAGTGCTGCCCAAGACCTGGGCGCTGAGCCATGCCGATAAGATGTCGCTGACGGTGGCCCCGGCGGTGCGGGTTCTGGTCTTCCTGCTGGCACCCGTGACCCATACGATTTATGTGGTGGTGCGAACTACCCTGTCGCCCTTCGGTGTCGTGTTGGGGGCGGAGTTGGGCCGTGAGCAGGCCGAGGAAGAACTGCGCGGCGCCATCGATCTGCATGAGGGGCTGGAACCGGAAACCCGCCACGAGCGCCAGATGATGCGTTCTATTCTTGATCTTGACGAGGTGGAGGTGGGCGAGATCATGACCCACCGCCGCAATGTGTCGATGATCGATCTTGGCAGCAAGCCGGAAGAGATCGTCGACCAGGTTCTCGACAGCCAATATACCCGCATCCCGGTCTATCGCGACGACCAGGACAATGTGATCGGCGTGCTGCATACCAAGGAACTGCTGCGTGAATTGCGCCGTAACGAGGGCGACGTGCAGAAGGTGGATTTCGACCAGTTGCCATCGGAACCCTGGTTCATCCCCGATGCCACGAGCCTTCTGGATCAGCTTCAGGCCTTCCGGGAACGCCGCGAACATTTTGCGGTGGTGGTTGACGAATACGGTTCCCTGATGGGGATCGTGACCCTGGAGGATATTCTGGAGGAAATCGTCGGCGAGATCGAAGACGAGCATGACACGCCGGTTCGCGGCGTACGCCCCCAGCCGGATGGAAGCTATATCGCCGACGGCACGGTAACGATCCGTGACCTGAACCGGGAATTCGACTGGAGCCTGCCCGACGAGGAGGCCGCCACCGTCGCGGGCCTGGTGATGCATGAATCGCGGATGATTCCCGACAAGGGCCAGACCTTCAGCTTTTATGGCTTCCGTTTCGAGGTGTTACGCCGGGTGCGTAACCAGATTACTTCTATCCGCGTTACCCCGCCCAGCGCGGTGGCCGCGGCAGCGGAACGCGATTAGGCGGAGTCGCGGGAGGACTTGTTGCCTGCATGGCCGCGGGCTTGACCGCGGCCTTCCCTCGCCATATTCATCGGGCACATAATTCGGGTAACAGGGCCAAAGAGGAATTCCATGCCGCTATCGCCGCCAGCGCCGCGCGACCATATTCACAACCGCGATATCATCCTCAAGGGCTACAAACGCACGGACGGGATGTGGGATATCGAGGCCCATCTGACCGACACCAAGACCTACAGTTTCCCCAACCGCGAGCGGGGGAGCATCGAGGCGGGCGAACCGATCCATGACATGTGGCTGCGTCTGACCATCGACGACAATATGCTGATTCATGATGTCGAGGCGGTAACCGATTACAGTCCCTTCGGCATCTGCGGTAATATTACGCCCGACTTCAAGAAGCTGGCGGGTCTGACCATCGGCCCGGGCTGGACCCGCGAGGCACGGCAACGCGTGGGCGGGCTGCATGGCTGCACCCACCTGTTCGAATTGCTCGGCCCGATGGCCACGGTTGCCTATCAGACCCGTGTACGCAAGACCAACCAGACGGATCCCGGCAAGAAACCAGGCCATCTGGACAGTTGCCATGCGCTTGCGACCGACGGCCAGGTCGTGAAGGACAACTACCCGGAATTCTACATCGGGGACTGATGTCCCGGTATCTTGCGCTCCGGTATTAGCCTGGCTTGGCGCCTCGCAAATGGTGGGGGCAGAGTTCACCGATTTCCAGCGCCGGGACCATGGCGCGCCAGATTTCGATATTGCGGTCGGTTTCTTCCTTGCCCGCCGCCGCTGCCGCCTTTTCGTATAGCGGTCCTTCCATGTCGGCCAGTTCGCGTTTGGCGACTTCGTAATACCATTTGTTGCGATTGTTGAGGCCGACGTCGACGAAGCCCGCCACTGCCAGCGCCTCATGGTAACGTTCGGGCGACCCCATGCGGAAGCTTAATCCCTCGGTTTCCATATAGCGTTTCATCACAGCGGTCGGCTCGCCGTCATGGCTGCTCAGCCAGTCGCTGGCCGCGAAATACCCGCCGGGCTTCAGCAGCCGGAAGACATCGGCGAACAGGGCTTCCTTGTCGGGGATATGGATCATGGAATCCTTGCTGAAAATCAGATCGAAGCTGTTGTCTTCGAAGGGCAGGGGGCCGGGTACGACCTTGACGAACTCGATACGGTTGGTCAGTCCACGGGCCTCGGCGCGGTCCCTGGCGATGGTCAGAACCGGGTCTTCAACATCGACGCCGATCACCTTCGCGGCGCCATATTCGGCCGCTAGCGACAGGGCGATGCCGCCCGATCCGCAGCCGATATCCATGACCGTCATGCCGGTCAGGTCCAGCCCTTCCAGGATGCGCCCGACTTCTTCCGGTCCGCCGGGTGAGAGATATCCCTCGCCCCAGATTACTTCGAGAAAGGATACAAAATCGTCGGTATATTCGTCTTCATGGTCCATTGGTTAGTCTCCCTATGCTTTTTAGTCGGTTTGTTATTATTGTATTTCACGTTTCGATAGGTCATTGGCTGTGGTTACAGCCACTTGGCCTCCACATCATGGCCATAGGCCGGCATCGCCGTCAGCGCCGGCAGCAACTCGTCGATGCTGTCGATCACCTGGAACAGGGCGCGGTTTTCCGGCCTGGCGTAGTTCTCGCTGATCATATGGTCGATCAGATCTGTCAGATGCCGCCAGTAGCCGTCGATATCGGCAATGACGACCGGCTTTTCATGCAGGCCGAGCTGTTTCCAGGTCAGGATTTCGAAGGTTTCTTCCAGCGTGCCCAGGCCGCCAGGCATGATCAGGAAGGCATCCGACATTTCGGCCATCTTCTGTTTGCGGTCATGCATGTTTTCGGTGACGATCAATTGCGTGACGCCGGAATGGCCAACCTCCACCTGTTCCAGGAATTGAGGGATGATTCCGATTACCTCGCCGTCGGCTTCCAGCACCGCATCGGCGATGCGGCCCATCATGCCGATACGGCCGCCGCCATAGACCAGCCGGATTCCCGCTTTCGCCATGACCCGGCCCAGCCGTTCGGCGGCCTCGTGATGGGCCGGGCTGCCACGATCCGACGAGCCGCAATACACGCAAAGAGATTTTATGTTCGCCATGGATGTCATTCTTTTCCACCGTTCTTCATCTTGCAAGCCCAAAGCTTAAATTATGTCTACCAGCTTGCCGTCGCGGCTTGCCGATCAATTATATTTGACGGGTGCCGGGAATATCGTTGCGATATTGTTGTATTCCTGCAGTCACGTCTTAACAGCGGCATTATCAGGGAGCGATCATGAATATAAGGTATCCGGTTTCACGAAATTTTCTCGCGCTCACCATCATTGCGATGGCGGCTGGCCTGATGGCTTTGCCGGTTTTGGCCGCGACCCCGTCGGAAACGGTTCAGTTGCGCCAGGAGACCATGAAGAAACTTGGCAAGCATATGAACGCGATCAAGGACTTCGCCATGAATGGTCAGGGTTCGGCGGCCGACGTGGCGAATCGCGCGGGCGAGATTGGAAAAATCGCCGCCGGTATTCCCGCGATGTTCCCCGAGGGTACCGGCATGGACGAGGTCAAGGATCCGAAGAACGGCGCCAAACCCGAAATCTGGCTGGACTGGGATAATTTCCTGAAGGCGGCCGCCAAACTTGAAGTCGAGAGCAAGGCCCTCGAGGCGGCAGGCAATGGTGGCGATCAGGAAGTCATCAAGGCGGCTTTTCAGAATCTCGGCAAGAATGGCTGCGGCAATTGTCACAAGCCTTACCGGATCAAGCTTGAAAAATAGCCCATGTTGCGCCGGGGGCTGATGCTGGCGGCATTGTTGCTTCCCCTTTCCGGCGCCGCCGCCGCCGGGGAGGCGGATGAGGCTGCTATTCGCCGGGGTGAGTATGTTTTCAATGCGGCCGGCTGTTATGGCTGTCATACGGATGTAAAGGCAAAGGGGGCGCCGCTGGCCGGCGGGCGGCGCCTGAAGACTCCCTTTGGCGATTTTCTCGGTCCCAATATCACGCCAGATCCCGAGCATGGCATCGGTGGCTGGTCCCTGGCCGACTTTACCCGCGCCCTGCGCGAGGGAATTTCGCCGGCGGGAGATCCCTATTACCCGGCATTCCCATATACGTCCTTCTCGCGAATGAAAGAGGAAGACATCGCCGATTTATGGGCCTGGCTGCGGACGGTCGAGCCCGCCGACCGGGCGAATGATCCGCATGAACTGGCCTTTCCCTATGGTTGGCGCTGGCTGACCGGCGTTTGGCGCGCGCTCTATTTTTCGCCGGGGGATTTCGTGGCGGGCGATCCGCCCGCAACCGTCGCCGAGGAAGACCGGGAAAAGTGGGAACGTGGCGCCTATCTTGTACGCGTGTCCGGGCATTGCGGTGAATGCCATACGCCGCGCGGCCTGCTGGGGGCGATGGATGAGAATCTCTTCCTGGCTGGCAATCCGGCTGGCCCAGAGGGTGGCCCCGTTCCCAATATTACGACCGATCGCGCGACTGGAATCGGTAGCTGGAGTCTGGCGGACATTGAAGGTTATCTGGAAATTGGCATGGACCCGGACGGTGATTTCGCCGGTGGTGCCATGGGCGAGGTAATCGATAATACGACTGGAAAGCTTAG
>JAOUMF010000686.1 GCA_029881615.1 Alphaproteobacteria bacterium
GGCGGCGATAATGAAACCGGATCCCAGGGATTGCGCGCGACGCGGTTGCTCTTCCTTTTCACCGCGCTTGCGATTGAACTGGTCGAAGAAATCGCGGAAGGGCGAACCCTCCGGAAATTCGAATTCCAGCCCGTCGCCGCCGCCGCCTTCCATCATCTGGGTCGTCGAAACATTGACCACCGCGGGTTGAAGCGTTTCCACGAGGTCGGCGAAACTTTCCGGGGCGCCGCGGGCATCGGCCCCGGCCGGAAGCCAGGCCAGTGAGACCGCAAAGGGCAGCGCCAACAGCCAGCCGAAAGATCGAACCGTTCCAGCCTGGCGTAGATTTTCAAGCATACGCGTCACCGCAATTTCTCCATCATGTCCATATGCGCCGCGCGGTCTGCGTAATTGCATCCGCGCCGCGGCAAAACCGTCTTAAGCCAAATCTGGTACCAGGCCCGGCCGGTTTCAATACCGGTGATTAAACGAATAGTATCCGTCAAATACTTAACAATTTGTGGTCACAATATGGCGATTGCGCGAATAATCTCGTGCGGCGATACAAAACAATGCCCGTCAATGGCGTATCAGCCAGACGATAATAACGCCTGTCAGGGCCGCAGTCAGCCCCAGCAATTGCAATGTCCGCGATGGCGCATTTAGCGCGGCGGCCATCATCTTCTTGATGCCCTCGGGGAACAGGGCGTAGGCCAGACCCTCGACGATCAGCACCAGGGCGAGCGCGGCAAGGACAATGTCGCTTGTGCTTTCCACGCCCGCCCCCGTGCCTGTTTATCCTACTTCCGCGATTCCCGCCCGAAGAAGCGGAAGAAGTCGCTGTCCGGGCTCAACACCATCGTTGTGCTGTCGCCGCCCAGGCCCTTCCGGTATTCCTGCATCGATTTATAGAAATCGAAGAATTCCGGGTCGCGCCCGTAGGCGTCGGCCAGGGTGGTGATGCGTTCGGCTTCGCCCTCACCGCGCAGGATTTCCGATTTGCGCTTGGCGTCGGCCACCAGCACCACCTTCTCGCGGTCGGCCCGCGCGGTAATCTTCTGGGCCTCTTCCTTGCCCTCGGCACGCAATTCGCGGGCCTCGCGCTCACGCTCGGCACGCATCCGGTCATACACGTTCTGACTGATTTCGACCGGCAGGTCGGTCCGTCCGATACGAATGTCGATGATCTTGACGCCAAAGCCCGGCGCCGCGAGTTCAATCTCGGCTCTGATCTGCTTCATGATGTTGGCACGCTTTTCCGACAACAGGTCGCCCAGCGAATTACGGGCTATGGTCTGTTGCAGCGAAGAGTTTACCAGCCGCCCGAAGCGATCCTGGAAGTTGTTCTCCGTCGTGACGGACTGGAAGAACAATAGCGGATCCACAATCTGATAACGCATATAGGCATCGACATTGATGCGCTTCTTGTCGACCAACGGCACCTGGACTTCCGGCGGGTCGAGATCGAGTATCCGCGTATCGAAATATTGCACGTCCTCGGCGAACGGGATTCGGACATGCAGGCCGGGTTCAGTCACCACGCGATCGGGCTTGCCGAAATACAGCACGATAGCCTGCTGTGTCTGATGAACTGTGAACAGGGCTGAGCTTGCAACGATCGCCGTGGCGAGCAGTACCAGCCCGACGATGATTCCTACGAATTTTAACATGATTATATTCTCCCGCCCCTACTGTTGAACGGCCGGCGCGCCGACCCTGCCGCGCTGGACTTCCGGCAGCGGCAGGTAGGGTACGATGCCTGAATTGCTGGCCTTGGAATCCATGATGACCTTGTTCGCCGAGCCGAAGATCTCGCCGAAGGTTTCCAAATACATGCGCCGGCGCGTCACGTCGGGCGCGGTCTTGTAGGCCGTATATACCGACAGGAATCGCTTCGCCTCGCCCTGGGCCTCGCTGATCTGCTGCTGCTTGTAGGCTTCGGCCTGCTGGATCATCTGTTCCGAGCGGCCACGCGCCTCGGGCACCACCGAATTGGCATAGGCCTCGGCCTCGTTCTGCAGTCGTTCCTTGTCCTGCCGCGCGCGCTGCACGTCGTTAAAGGCGTCGAGAACTTCCTTCGGCGGAT
>JAOUMF010000071.1 GCA_029881615.1 Alphaproteobacteria bacterium
TTCAACAGATAAAATATCTTGTTGTTGAACACGTCGGCGAGTTCCTGGACACTGCCAGCCTCGTAGTAAGCGTAGTAGCCGAAGCCAACGCCCATGGCGAGCAACGTGAAGGCTACCGGGAACCCCAGCAGAACCATCACGATGAAAAGCGACAACATTAAGAGAGCGACTTCGGGGTTCGTCATCCTGCGGCGGGCTCCGTACTACCAGATAAGTGCAAAAATATGAGTTACTTTATTTCAAGCCCAGCTGCCTGGCCTTTTAAGATATTTTCCGTTTCCTGGGCGTCTTCCAACCGTGGCAGCCACTTGTTTGTCCGTATAGCCAGATAGCATCGCATGCATTCCGCGACGCCCTGAATGATCATCAACCCACCCGCCAGGGGAATCAGGGTTTTGAAGAAATAAACCTGAATACGGGCCGGGCTATTCCAGCTGACTTCCTTGTAACGCCATGAATCGGAAGCGATTTCCCAGCCATACCAGAAAAGAGCGAACATACCCGGGAAAAAGAAGACGATGTATAACATCAGATCGATACGGCCCTGCCAACGTGGCTGCAGCAAGCGGTAAACCACATCCGCGCGCACGTGGGTATCCTGAGCCAAGGCATAGGGACCAGCCATCAAGAACAACGCGCCATACATCTGCACCATCATGTCGAACGCCCAAACGGTAGGTGCGTTAAGGACATAACGGACGAAAACCTCATATGCCACGGAAAGGGTCAAAACAAGAATACACCAGCCAAAGGTGCGCCCAATCCAGATATTGAGTTGTTCAATCGCATGAATAACGGATGTCAAGGCCAGATCTCCCGCCTTAATAATGTTAGATATTAGAGGGACAGCCTTTTGGCTGCCCCTCCATAACAGGGTAATTTCACGTAATGGTTACCCAACGGCAGTTTTTATCAGCCGAAGTGATGCTTGTATGCCAGGCTGTAATCCGGCTGGTTCAGAAGCAGGTAACCCATCACTTTCTTGGCGTAGGCTTTCTGTGAATCGATCACCTTGGCGAAGAACGGGTCTTCACTGGAGATCCGATCAACAACAACATCCCAAGCCTTCAACTGATCGGCCATGACGGAGTCCGGCGTGCGATAAACATTAACGCCGTGCTTTTCCTTAAGCTCGACCAGATCATCGGCATAACGAAGGGTGTTGTTCCAGTAGAAGTTCGAGTTCTCGGCCTCGGAAGCGTATTCCAGAATGGCCTGCAACTCCTTCGACAGGGAATCGAACTTTTTCTTGTTGAAGGTGATTTCAAAAGCTTCCTGGGACTGATGATAGCTGGCCAGATGATAATGCTTCGAAACGTCCTGCATGCCGAAGTCCTTATCCGAGGTCGGATTGTTGAACTCGGCGGCATCGATCAGGCCGCTCTTCATCGCCGGCTGGATTTCGCCGCCCGGCAACTGAACCACGGACATGCCCATTTCCAGCAACACGTCGGCCGCCAGACCAACGGTCCGGTACTTCAGGCCCTTCATCTGGCTGGCGTCCTTGATTTCTTCCTTGAACCAGCCGAGCGGCTGAGCCGGCATCGGGCTGTTGAAGAAGCTAACCAGGTTGAGGCCCAGGCCGCTCATCAATTCGTTGAACAGTTCCTTGCCGCCGCCGTAGTGAATCCAGCCGAGCAGTTCCTGCGCCGACCAGCCAAAGCACGGGCCGGTTCCAAACAGCGAAGCCGTCTTGGACTTGGAATACCAGTAAGCCGGTACATAATGGGCGCCATCGAGGACGCCGCGATGTACCGCATCCTGCATCTGGCTGGTCTTGACAACGGAGTCGACCGACAGCAGGTCGATCTTCAGGCCATTGCCAGCCATCTTGTTGACGCGATCAACATAGCTTTTCGCGTTTTCAAGGAAAATGCCGCCGCCCCAGGCGGCCTGCACCTTCAGGGTGACCGGGGCCGCCCTGGAAACATTCGGCATTGAAACGGCTGCGGCCGCGGCCGCGCCCGCGCCAGCACCAACTTTAAGAAACTTCCTGCGAGTAGCCGTTTTGGCCGCTGTGTCCTTGCTTGTCATTAGATTCCTCCTCCGGACTTCAAGGTATTGAAATGATGCGAATTTCACGCTCTGCCTCTACTCCAAGCATCAGAGAACAGGCGCGGTTCACTTTATATATTATCTCTAAAACCTCGGATGGTTACGGGATGACTCCCATTCAGATATCCGTGAGACAGCCTTTGCATCCAGCATGGGACACGCCAGCGACCACAAAGTTCAACATTTTCGCCGCTCGTGCAACATAAATTGAGAATTGTATGCGATTCAACATGTTAACATATTGTTTATCATTTGCATACTTACGTAAGCTTTCGGACCACGCTTTACGCGACGCGATCCCCGGGTGTTTGACCCGCGAATATAGCATCCAGATTGTCGAGCGCTCGATATCCCATGGCGTCGCGGGTCTCGCGCGTGGCGCTACCGACATGCGGTAAAAGGAAACTGTTATCCAGTTCGCGGTAACGGGGGTCGATAGCTGGCTCGTTATTATATACGTCGAGCCCCGCCGAATGAAGCTTGCCCGATTTCAGCGCCTCGATAAGCGCATCGTCATCGACCAGCGCGCCGCGCGCTGTATTAATCACGATAGCGCCATCCGGCAGCAATGCGATCTTCTCCGCGTTCAGCAGGCCCGTCGTTTCCGGCGTCGCCGGGCAATTCAGCGACAATACGTCGCAAAGCGGCAGCATCTCTTCCAGGGTTTCATGAAAAATCGCCCCCTGCTCCAGCGCGGGGTCGATGCGCCGGCGGTTATGATAATGCACCTCCATATCGAATCCGCGCATACGCCGGGCCACGATCTGGCCAACCCGCCCCATACCGACAATGCCGACCCGTTTTCCCGTAACCTGGACACCGACCATGAAGGCCGGACTCCAGTCCTTCCAGCCCGCGCGGCGCACCAGGCGCTCACCCTCACTGGCGCGCCGCGCCGCGCCCAGCATGCACAGCACGGCAATTTCAGCGGTCGCATCACTTAGTACGTCGGGGGTGTTGGTAACGATGATGCCGCGAGTGGCGGCAGCCTGAAGGTCGACGTGATCGACCCCGACCGAAAAGTTGGCGATCGCCCTAACGCAGTCGGGCAATCGAGCGATTACCTCGGCGCTAAATCTTTCCGTATGGCAGGGCATGATCGCATCCGCGCCCTCGCTCAACGCTATCAACTCGTCACTGGAATACAGCCGGTCATCGGGATTCAGCCTCGGGTCATAATCGCGCCGCAGCCTGTCTTCGACAGCTTCCGGCAGTTTTCGGGTCACCAGAACCACGGGTTTTCCACTCATTGATCTTCTTTCCTCAACTGTTGTCCAGCCAGCACGACCTGATTGGCGGCCTTGTAACATATTCCTTTACCTTTTGGAGTCATGATGCGCGTGACCGCTTGGCCAAATAACGCCTCATGCCACAAGACGGAATTTTTCAAGTCGGCGTGAGACGGCAAATTTATTTTTTGGAGAGTTTAGGAATGCGTGGATTACATGCCGGTTTCCTGACAAGCCTGATCCTTATACTCGGCGCCTGCACGACACCGACCTATCCAGGACCGGAAGCCCGCGCCGCAGCGGAGCAATTGGCCGCAAACATTAATTCCCGTAGCGCTTACTATAGCGTAAGCCCGGCCCGGATCGAGCCCGATGTCAAACTGTTTGCGCGCATATTCGAACGGGTTCAATCCGACTATGTGCGCCCCGTGGATCAAGATATTCTGCTTACGGCCGCGGCCACCGCAATTGAGGGTGCCGATCCCGAACAGAAGGAAACCGGCGACAACCGCTTGATGGAACGCGCCATCAAGGGAATGCTTGAATCCCTGGACCCATACAGCACCTATCTACCGGAAGACGAATATACCGCGATGAAGGAATCGATGCGCGGCAAATTCGGCGGACTGGGCATTCAGATTACCGCTCCCGAGAAGGGCGGCGGCGTGCTCGTGCTTAAGCCGCTGGAAGGATCGCCCGCGGAACGGGCCGGCCTGAAGCCTGGCGACCTTATAACCCATGTCGACGGCCAGAGTATTATGGAGCAATCGCTGCGCGAGGTTGTAGGCAAGCTGCGTGGGCCCAAGGACTCTGAGGTCGTATTGACGATCAAACGACAGTCCGCCAGTTCCTTTGACGTATCGCTGGTCCGCGAGATCATTCGCATGGATGTCGTCAACTGGCGTCTGGAAGGCGAATTCGGTTATTTGCGCATATCGAGCTTCAGCGAGAATACCGCTGAAGAAGTCATAGAGGCCGTCCAGGGTATCCGTCAGCGTCTGGGCGGGCGGATGGCAGGGCTGATCATTGATCTGCGCAACAATCCAGGCGGATTACTGGTCGAGTCCGTCGCCGTTTCCGATGCCTTTATTGAATACGGCGACATCGTTTCCACCATGGGGCGCAAGAGCAGGCAGCGTTACCGCGCCACCGCCGGCGACATTGCCGCAGGGCTGCCGATCGCCGTACTGATCAACAACGGGTCTGCCTCTGCCTCTGAAATCCTGGCCGGAGCCCTGAAAGATCATGATCGGGCGATTCTTATCGGCGGTCGCAGTTACGGCAAAGGGACCGTGCAAACGGTTATTCCCATGGGCCAAGGTACGGCAATGAAACTGACAACAGCGCGCTATTTCCGGCCGCTGGGCGAATCCGTGGATGGCGGCATCCAGCCCGATGTCGATGTCGAGGACGATATCAAGACCGACCGGGATGAAGGCCTCGATCGGGCCATTGCGGAACTCAGCCGCATGGCGAGCCTTTAAAGTTCAAAGGTTCCGCCGGTTCCCCCCATCAGGCCAGCCGCCTGCCTTCGGGTAAATCCGGGAGGCTTGCTTCAATGGCCTGATGATCGGGCAGACTGCTTTGGGCGCCCTCAATCCGGCAGGCAAGGCCAGCCCCGGCGGAAGCGCGGCAGAGAGAGTCGTAAAGTCCAAATCCGTTATCCAGCGCCGCCGCCAACCCGCCGCAAAATGCATCGCCCGCCGCGGTGGTATCAATCGGCGCAATCGGCAGGGCAGGAATCGAAAATCCGCCTTGAGGTCCGAAGGCCAAAGCGCCAGCCCCCCCTAGCGTAACGATGCAAGTCAGTCCGTATCGCTGCGCCAGCAGGCGTGGAACCCGCGTTGGCTGCCCCGCATCCAGCCCTAATTCGCCGGCCAGCATCGCCGCCTCGATCTCATTGGTTACCAGATAATCGACCGAACGCAGAACGGTCTCGGGAACCATGCCCGCCGGGGCCAGATTTAGCAGAACCCGGGAACCTGCAGCCTTGGCGCGTTCAATGATCGCCCAGTTTTCCCCAACCGGCACTTCCATCTGCAACGCCACTAGTGTTTCCGGCCCAAACGCGGCATCGGGCACCTGGGAGGATCTTGCATCCAGGTTGGCGCCACTGGCCACGACAATTGCATTTTCACCGCCAGAATCCACCCAGATCGTCGCGCAACCGGTTGGGCGATCCGAAATATCCACCCCGTCCAGCCCAACGCCTGCTTCACGCAACATGACTAGCGATTGCTCGGCGAAGCCGTCCCTTCCGACCTGCCCGAAAAGCATTGTATCGGCCCCGGCGCGGGCCGCTGCCACGGCGGTATTGGCACCCTTGCCGCCCGGGTAAAGATTATAGACGCTGGACAGAACTGTCTCGCCAGCCCGTGGCAGTGCATCGACCTGAATAACGATGTCGATATTGATGGAGCCGAAAACAACAATCACGGTCCCTCGGCTCCTTTCCCTGTCGATGGCATTAATGCGATAGTAACACCGGCACCGTCATGTGGCCGAGGATATGCCGCGTCGCGCCGCCCAGAACCAGTTCGCGCATGCGCGAATGGCCATAAGCCCCCATCACGATAAGATCGGCGCCGCTATCCGCGACCTGATTCAACAATACATCGCCCACATCGATATCCAGACCGGCGGTCTTGGCGGCGGTAACGTTCAGACCATGACGCGCCAGGTGTTCGGCAATATCGGCTCCCGGGATATCGCCAATGGAATGCGGTTCCACAGCGAAAATCTCAATCTTGTCGGCCGCTTCCAGCAACGGCATCGCATCGGACAAGGCGCGCGCCGACTCGCGGCTGGCGTTCCACGCAATCAAGACCTTGCGGCCAATTTGCGCTGGCGCCCCGATATAGGGAACAACCAGAACCGGCCTGCCACTGGCCATAATCAGATCATCGACCAGATCCTCGCCTCCGGTCTGCCCATCGGGGCTATTTTGGGATATGACAGTCAAGTCGGCATAACGGCTGCGCAGCGACAGTGCCTCCAGCGCCCGCCCGCTGGCCACGGACCATCCACTTCTACCAGCCAGCCCGGCCGCGTTAACGCCATCCTCAAATGTCTTGCGTTCTTTATCCAAGGCTTCCTGGCGTCGTTGCTTGAGAATTTCCACAGCCGAGGGAGGAATTTCGATGGCCGCGAAACCAGGAATTTCAGGCGGGTGGTCGATCGCCATTCCCGTCAAATGTGCGTCATGTCGCACCGCCAGCGAACAGGCAGCGGCGACTGTGCCGGCCGCCTGGGCGGACTCATCCACATAAACCAGAATATCCTTTAATGGCATCTTCAACCCCTCTGTTAAATAGCGGAATTCAAGTTCAGATTTTCGCGCATACAGCATTTAACGGCATTGATTTCCCTCAAACCAGCCACTGTCTGACCAATTTAACCGATGCGGCCTTCCTCAACGCCGTGGCACGCCACAAGACGGCCCTCGACATTGAAATTTTCCGGGAATTCCGCAAGGCAACGTTCGTTCGCATAGGCGCAACGCGGATGAAAAGCGCAGCCCGGAGGCGGATTCAGGGGAGACGGCAATTCCCCCACCAGCTTGATCCGCTCGCCGCGCCGCCGCGGATCGGCAATTGGCGTGCTGGACAGCAATGCGCGCGTATAGGGATGACGAGGCGATGAGAATATAGCCTCGCGCGGTCCCTGCTCCACCGCGCGGCCCAGATACATTACCATGACCTCATCGGCAAAATGCCGGACCACGCTGAGATCATGGGAAATGAACAGGTAGGTGAGGTTCAGTTCCGCCTGCAAGTCGGCGAGCAGGTTCAGCACCTGTGCCTGGATCGATACGTCGAGCGCCGAAACCGGCTCATCCAGCACCACCAGCCTGGGGCTCAACATCAAGGCCCGCGCAATCGCGATGCGCTGGCGTTGACCGCCTGAAAACATATGTGGATAACGGTCATAGAATTCGGGACGCAGACCGACCCGGGCCATCATTTCGCGGGCCGCCACGGCCCGTTCCGCAGCGTCCATCGGCGTATTGATGGCCAGCGTCTCCTCAAGGATCGCGCCAACCTTTTTTCGAGGATTCAGCGACCCGTAAGGATCCTGAAAGACAATCTGCACTTTCCGGCGCAATTCGCGAAGCGTCGACTTGTCGGCCGTTCCCGCGTCGATACCATCGAGCCGCAAAGTGCCCGACGTCGGTCGCTCTATCAGGGTCACAAGACGGGCTAGCGTGGATTTGCCGCAGCCGGACTCGCCCACGACAGCCAGCGTCCGACCGGCCGGCATCGAAAAACCAACCCCACGCAAGGCCTTCAACGTCTTGTTCCCGGCGAACAAGCCCTGGCGTTCCTGGTAATGCCTGGCCAGATCAACCGCTTCGACAACCGGCGCCATGCTCATGCTCCCCCCCCTGTCAGCGGATAATGGCAACGCACCGACGTACCGTCCGGCAATTCCGATAGCACCGGTGGCTCACTCCGGCATTTATCCGTCGCATGACTACAGCGCGGGTTGAACAGGCACCCTTCAGGCCGGTCGCCCAACCCGGGCACGACACCCGGTATGGTGGGCAAATGCCGGCCCGTACTGCGTTCAGGCAGAGCGTTCAGGAGCGCGGCCGTATAGGGATGGCGCGGGGCGAAAAACAGCCCGTCAACATCCTGTTTTTCAACCTGTTGCCCGGCATACTGAACCGTAACC
>JAOUMF010000688.1 GCA_029881615.1 Alphaproteobacteria bacterium
TGGCTGAAGTCCCAAGGCGCCACTAAGGTCAATCTGATGATCCGAAGCGGCAACCCGGCGCAGGCATTCTACGATAAGGCGGGCTATCTGGTGGAAGACCGCGTCGTCATGGCCAAGTGGCTGGTGGAGCCGCCTGCGCGAGACGAACCGCCACAGCTTGACGTCACCATCACCTATCTGGAAATGCGGAAACAGCCCGCGCGCGGCCCGGCCCGACCGCCCCGCCTGACCGAAAAGATCGCCCTGATGCGCGCCGAACGGCCGACGGTGGGCTTCTATCGCTATCTTTACAATGCCGTTGGCGAACCCTGGCGCTGGTACGAGCGAAACCAGCTTTCCGACGAACAACTGGCGGCCATCGTTCAGGACGAACTGGTGGAAGTCTGCGTGCTCTATTACGGCGGCACGCCGGCGGGATATGCTGAACTGGATTTCCGCCAGAAGGGTGAGGTCGAGCTTGCCTATTTCGGCCTGATTCCGGACTATATCGGACTTGGTCTGGGCCAGTACCTGCTGGACTGGGCTATCGATTCCGCCTGGTCTCGCCAGCCGGAACGGCTGTGGGTCAACACCTGCACCCTGGACCATCCGGCCGCCTTGCCGATATACCAGAAGGCTGGGTTCGTCCCCTACGATCAGGAAGCCATCCGGATTTCCGACCCCCGAACAGACACGCAGTCGACGAAGTGACCGAACGCAGCGAGCCACCGAAGGGCATCGCCATGGGCGAGGCCGGGGTTATCGGGGCCGCGGTGGACAGCAACGGCAAACCGGGCGATCACCCGCTGACCGGCATCCTGTTGATGGTGGCGGCGATGATGGTTGTTCCCTTCATGGACGTTCTCGCCAAGTATCTCAGCGACCGGTACGGTACCGTCCAACTGACCTGGGCTCGTTTTTTCTTTCATTTCTCTATCCTCGCGCCCATCGTCCTTTACCGGTACGGCGCATCGGCACTGAAACCCGGTCAACCGGTCCTGCAACTGGTGCGCGGCGGATTCACGCTGGCCGCGACAATCCTGTTTTTTGCGGCCATCGCGAAAATGCCGATCGCCGATGCGCTGGCGCTGCTGTTCGTATCGCCGATGATCGTTACCGCACTGTCGCCGTTCGTCTTGGGCGAGCAGGTCGGTATTCGCCGCTGGTCGGCGGTAGCGTGTGGTTTCATCGGCGCTCTGATCATCCTGCGGCCCGGCTTCGGCGTAGCCCAGACAAGTTCGTTCCTGGCGGTCGGCGCTGGATGTTCCTTCGCGATATACACCCTGTTGACACGCAAACTATCGCGCAGCGCACCGCCGCTGGTCACACTTGCCTATACCGCCGTGCTGGGCGCAGTACTGATGAGTGTGGCGGTCATTCCCGTCTGGATCACGCCGCCGCCCATGGATTTGCTGATGATGGCCGGCATCGGCGCGATTGCGGCCGGCGGACATTTCCTGCTAATCAAGGCCTTCGACTATGCGCCGGCCTCTCTTCTGGCACCCTACAGCTATAGCGAAATCGTCATGGCGACGGCTGTAGGATGGATATTTTTTACCGACTTCCCCGACGGATGGACATGGACCGGCATTACCGTGATCGTCACCAGCGGAATCTACATATCGTGGCGTGAGCGGCGCAAAAACGCGAGATAGTGTATATCCCCCATTGCATCGCGGATTTTCCCGCGTTAAACTCTTGTTAAGCTTTGATCCGGTCGCGGGGAGAACCGGGCGAGCGGTGCTGTACCTGATAGGGAGGATGAAGAATGCTTTTCCTGCGCAGATATTCCAGAATTATCGCTTTACCGTTGGTCGCCCTCATGATGGCCGTCTCCATGCCGCTCGGTATTGCGCAAGCTGCCCTTGTTGGCACCGAGCAGGTGATCGACCCATCGCAGGCGGAGATGAATAGAGGGCGTGTCGCCGCCTTTATCGCCCGCGACGACGTCCGCGGCGAACTGCGCAGGATGGGCGTGGACCCCGCCGAGGCCGACCGCCGGGTCGCCGTCATGTCTGACGTCGAAATTCAGCGGATCGCCAAAAAGATCGACGAAACCCCCGCCGGCCAGGGCGCCGCGGGTG
>JAOUMF010000687.1 GCA_029881615.1 Alphaproteobacteria bacterium
CGTTATCTGGATTTGCGCCGCGCCGAGATGCAGGCCAACATCATGCTGCGCGCCAAGGTGATCCAGTCGATCCGCGCCCGCATGGTCGGGCAGGGCTTTACCGAGTTCCAGACGCCGATCCTGACCGCGTCTTCGCCGGAAGGCGCGCGCGACTATCTGGTGCCCAGCCGCATCCATCCGGGTAAATTCTACGCCTTGCCGCAGGCGCCGCAGCAGTTCAAGCAGATGCTGATGGTCGCCGGTTTCGACCGCTATTTCCAGATCGCGCCCTGTTTCCGCGACGAGGACGCCCGTGCCGACCGTTCGCCAGGCGAGTTCTATCAGCTCGATTTCGAGATGTCGTTCGTTACCCAGGACGATGTGTTCAACGCCATCGAGCCCGTGCTGCACGGCGTGTTCGAGGAATTTGCCAATGGCCGTGCCGTGTCGCCGCTGCCTTTCCCGCGTATTCCCTTCACCGAGGCGATGGAGAAATACGGTTCGGACAAGCCGGATCTGCGTAATCCGCTGATCATCACCGACGTGACCGAGGCGTTCCGCGGCTCTTCCTTCGGCCTGTTTGCCAAGAACATCGAGAGCGGCTCGGTGGTCAAGGCCATTCCGGCGCCGGGCACCGGCGGCAATGCGCGCAGCTTCTTCGACAAGCTGAACGACTGGGCGCGTTCCGAGGGCGCCGGCGGTCTGGGCTATATCATTTACGAGCCCGACGGCAGCGGCAAGGGCCCGATCGCCAAGAATATCGACGAGGCCCGCCTGAAGCAGATCGCCGAAACCACGGGCGCAAAGCCCGGCGACGCGGTGTTCTTCGCCTGCGACAAGCCGGCCGCCGCGGCCGCTTTCGCCGGCACGGTGCGCACCAAGCTGGGCGAGGATCTGGATCTGATCGAAGAGGATGTCTTCAAGTTCTGCTGGATCGTCGATTTTCCGATGTTCGAGCTGGACGAGGCGACCGGCAAGATCGAATTCAGCCACAATCCCTTCTCGATGCCCCAGGGCGGGATGGAAGCGCTGGAGACCATGGATCCGCTGGAGATCAAGGCCTGGCAGTATGACATCGTCTGTAACGGCGTCGAGTTGTCTTCGGGCGCCATTCGGAACCATCTGCCGGAGATCATGTACAAGGCTTTCGGCATCGCCGGCTACGGGCCGGAGGTGGTCGAGGACCGCTTCGGCGGGATGCTCAACGCGCTGAAGTTTGGCGCGCCGCCCCATGGCGGTTCGGCCCCCGGCATCGATCGAATCGTCATGCTGCTGGCCGACGAACCCAACATCCGCGAGGTGGTGGCTTTCCCGATGAACCAGAAGGCAGAGGATCTGTTGATGCAGGCCCCTGCCGAGATCGAGCCCGAGCGCATGCGCGAGCTTCATCTCCGTGTCCATATGCCGCCCAAGAAAGTGGAAGAAGCCAAGTCCTAGCGCGGGTCACTGTTGACGCCCGCGCCGCGCGCGGGCATTCAGGGGCCATGGACGAGGCTTATTACACCGAACTGGCCGCCGCCTATGTGCGCGGCTTATGGCCCGACGCGGCGGGTGACGACGGCGCACAGATCGCGGCCGGGCGCGCCGGGGGACTGAAGCTGCACCGCTTCAAACGCACGGCCGACCTGCCGCGCGTGCGGGCCGTTATCGGCATGCTGCATGGTCTTGCCCCGGATAGCTTGCTGGATGTGGGCAGCGGGCGCGGGGTATTCCTCTGGCCGCTGCTGGATGCTTTCCCCGGCCTGCCCGTTACCGCGATCGACCGGGATCGGACACGCATCGATCATTTAGAGGCCGTGCGCCGGGGTGGATACGCGGCCCTGTCGCCCCATGTCATGGACGGGGCGATGATGGATTTCGCGGATAATGAATTCGATGGGGTGACGGTCCTGGAAGTATTGGAACATGTCGAGGACCCGCTGGCCGTGGCGCGCGAGGCGGTTCGGGTTGGACGGCGATTCGTGATTGCCTCGGTGCCTTCGAAGGAAGACGACAATCCCGAACATATTCGCCTGTTCGATGCCGAGTCCCTGGCGGCGCTGTTTGGCGAGGCCGGGGCTAGCCGGGTCTCGGTCGACTATGTG
>JAOUMF010000072.1 GCA_029881615.1 Alphaproteobacteria bacterium
CAAGCGGCCGCGGGGGTGTCTTTCGAAGTCGCGGCGCTGTTCCAGGGCCTCCATCTGGCGGATGAACAGGGCCATCAGCCGCGCCGCCTGGCGCATATAGGTGGCGCGGGCGTTCACATGGCGGGCGCCATCCATCGCCCGGCCGGTGAAATCGATCGCCGCCCCGTGGGCACAGACCATCTGGGCCGCCAGCATGCCCTCGATGCCGTCGCGCGGGGCGATCGCGCGCAGCGCCGCCAGCGTGCCCGCCATCGCCCGGGCCTGTTCCTCGCCATCCCGGCAAGGCCCGCTTCCGCCGCCGCTGTCTTTGCCCGCGCCGTCCCGGGCCGTCGCCGGCGCGTTGCCCAGCCCGCAGCCGCGCGCCGCATCCAGCAACAGCCGCAACGCCAGGTCCGGGTCGTCCGTGCCGGTGGCCGGCCCCAGAACCGCCATCGGATAGACCCCGCGCAACGCCGCCGCCCAGTCGCCCCCCGGAGCGCAAACCGCGCCGTTTCCCGATGCCGCCGCCGCCCCTTCCACCGTCGCCAAACCCCGCCCCGCCATATCCCCGCCCCCTCCATGCCAGAGACCCGCAACACGCGAGTCTGAAGCCGGGATTATAGCATATGTTCGATGTTTGTTCTATTTGGGGGGCGGTGGGTGCCCGCGCGCCAGTCAAGGTTCCCGCCGCCGCCGCGATGGGCTATGCTCCGACAGGTTGATCCGGACAGGGAGATTTCCCGCATGAACAAGGACGAGAGTCTCGCGCTTCTCGCGCGGGGCCGGGACGCGTGGAACGCGACGCTCTGGATTTCGGCGCGCAAGGCGCTGCTCTTCTTCGGGCTGGGATTCCAGCGACAAGCTCACCCAGCATTACGCTTGCCTTTATGTTGTCATACCGTCCGGACAGCTTCCCTCGGGCATTCACCTCAACGTTCCCGACAGCGTGATTATCCTCGGCATCGCCCAGCACGTCATATCCGCCGTGCTGTTCTTCCTCCTCTTCCTGGCCGTCCGCAACCATTTCCGGATCAAGTGAGGCGATGGCGTGGTTTTTTCTCCATTCACTTAACTTTAATCTCGTTGCGCACAATATATAGCCTGTACGCTTGCGCGATTGCACAAAGGGTGATTCAATCCGGAGATTCGCGGAAGGCAGGAGATGAATTATGGGCAAGGATCTGGAAAAACTCATCGAGGCCGCAAGGCGCGTGGAGATGACCGCCGCGCAGAGCGAGGGGCAGCGGCGCAGCTTCGCCTATGGCAATGCCGGCCTGGAGAACGACCGGATCACGCGTGAGATGGTCGACGCACAGGCGGAGAAGCTTAAGGCGAAACATGGCTGACGAAGGCGACGGGCGCCGGCATAGTAAACCGCTGTCCGCCGACCTCGTTACCGATCCGCTTGAAAAGGCGGAACGCGAATCCGCCAACGCGCTACGGCAGTTCGACCGTGGCATTGAAATCATTAAACAACATGTCGAGGACGGGCGGCCTTTTAAATTGCGGCCATCCCTTGTCTTGGCCCTGCAGCGCGAGGCGCTGGATGGGTTGAGCATATATGCCGGAAACTACCGGCCCGCGGGCATCGCTATCGAGGGCAGTAAACACGAACCCGTGGGCGCGCATCTGGTTTCCGAGAAACTGGAGGAAATGTGCGATTACGTTAACGACCATTGGGACGAGTCGACGGCGCTGCACCTGGCATCCTACCTGATGTGGCGCTTGAACTGGATTCACCCGTTTGCGGACGGCAATGGCCGCACGTCGCGCATCCTGTCCTATGTCGTGCTGTGTATTCGTCTGGGTTATCTGCTGCCCGGCATGAAGACCATTCCCGATCAGATCGCGGAAAACCGGCGTCCGTATTTTGAAGCGCTCGACGCCGCCGATACCGCAGATCGTTCGGGAAAGTTGGACGTGACCGCCATGGAGCGTTTGCTTGGGGACTTACTCGCCACTCAACTATATTCCGTGGCGAAACTTGCGGGCATCAAAGACCTGAAGGGCTGAATATATAGTCCGGTGGCACTGCCGGCTGCGTGTTCCCACCGCACCCCGTTCACGACCCCCACACACACCAACGGCACAAATATCCCCGCGCCTGGGAAAACCAGCTACACTTGCTTCCGATCGGCCGGACCCGTGGCGTTCCCACCTTCCTTCATGGTAGGCATGCTTCGATTTGGCATGCCGAACCAGAAGGGGTCAGTCGCAATGAAGTGCCTGCGCATCTATGCCTCGCCGGATGGCGAATCGCATTTCGACGAAGTCGAATTGCCGACAACGAAGGAATCGGTACACCCCGATGCCGTGCCGTTTGATGTTTCGGCCAGATATCAGGCGTCCCATGTCCACCTTACCCGCATCCCGGCGGGCATGCGCGAGGTTGCTTGGCATACGGTCCCAAATCCGGTGCTTACGGTCAGGCTGGATGGTTCGGTTGAATACGAGACGAGCGACGGAGAGGTGCGCCAGGTTCAGGCGGGTAGCTTCGTGCTGGTGGAGGACACACACGGCAAGGGTCATCTGTCACGCCATTCCGCCGACGCGCAAACTGTCATCTGGATATCACTGCCGAACGGCTTCGACTTGCCGGACGCATAATCCTTTTGGGGACATTTTCGGCGCCACTACTGAAAGTCTGCATTTCACCACCACACACCCCAACGGCACAAATATCCCCGCGCCCGGGAAAACCCGCTACACTTGCTTCCGATCCGCCGGGCCCGGCGGGGTTTGCCGGATGGAAAGGGAATGAGGCTCATGGAAAGACTGAAAAGCATCGTCGATGACGCGATGGGGGAACTGGAAGCCAGCCTGCCCGCCGATCAGGTCGGCAAGGTCGCCAGGGTGATCGAGGCGGCGGTGATCCGCGGCATGCTGGAAGGGCAGCACCGGGCCGTCGATGCCTGCCGGGAAATCGGCGCGGAGGAACAGGATATCGCCCACAAGGTGGCCACCGCGATCCGCGAGAAGAACGACGTTCTGATCGTCAATCTCACCAGTCTGCGCTGACGCCGCGCCCGCACAGGGGCGAAAAAACGGCGGAAAACGCCTTTGCATGGGATTGATCCACGCCTTGCCGGGCGAATGCCGCCGCCGGGCCGGGGCTGGCCCCTCATGGCATCTTTACATCCCCCTCGCGCGCCAATAGCATATATCCGCAATGGCCCGGGCGAACCGGGCGGGAGGGTCTGGATGAAGAGATATGCCGGGGCGCGGACCATCGACGGGATCGCGGTAACCGTGGACGGCGCACCGCTGGACGAGCGGTACGACCTGAAGCGCTATATCAACAGCTGGTTCGAATGGGGCTATCCGGGCGATGCGCCGCGCCAGTTGGCGCTGGCCCTGCTGGCCGACCATCTGGGCGACGATTCGCGGGCGCTGGCGCTGGCCGATCCCTTCATGGAGGCGGTGGTCGCGGCGCTCGACAATGAGTGGGAGCTGACCGGCGACGAGATCGACCGGGCGCTGGAAGATTTGCCGGTTTAGCCGGGATTCAGGGAGGAACAAGAACAATGATGAGCGAAAGACAGGCCGCGTTCCGGCGGGAATACCGGTCGCGCATCGCGGGCTGGTACAATGGCTATGTCCATATCCTGGTGATCTATGCGATCGGGGCGATGGCCTTCTATATCTACGCCAGCCATATCGCGGACGTGGCCTGGTGGGAATGGCAGATCGTGCCGGCGGTGTTCCTGGCCTGCAATATCTTCGAATGGTTCCTGCATAAATATGTCATGCACCGGCCGATCAATGTGCGCGGGCTGAAGGCGATCTACGAGCGCCACACGCTGAACCATCACCAGTTCTTCACCGATGGCGAGATGCGCTTTCGCGATCAGCGGGACTGGCGCGTCACGGTGTTTCCGCCCTATGCGCTGGTGGTCTTCACCCTGATGTCGATTCCGCCGGCCGCCGTGCTGCATTACGTGATTTCGCCCAATGTGGGCTGGCTGTTCATCTCGACCACGACGGCGATGTATCTGATCTACGAGTTCATGCATTTCTGCTGTCATGTGGACGAGAACGCCTTCGTGCGCTGGTGCCCCTTCGTCAATACGCTGCGGCGGCACCATACCGCGCACCATAATTCGCGGCTGATGATGGAGCGGAACATGAATCTGACCTTCCCCATCGCCGACTGGATCTTCGGCACGTCCGACCTGGATCGCGGGCTGCTGGGGCATCTGTTCAACGGCTATGGCACGGCACATCTGCGCGGCGACCTGCGGGCGATCCCGATCGGTCCCGACGAAGCCGCCGCCCAGCCGATCGCGGCGGAATAAGGGGAGAGCGCGCCATGCCATCGAATATCAAGGCCGGCGTTTCGCTGATGGTCGCCATCGTCGGCGCGGTGGCCTTCTGGCTGGAACGAGGGGCGGGGCGGGACGATGTGGCCTGGGTCGCCGGCGCGCTGGCCGCCTTCATGATCCTCGCCATGTGGATATTCCCCGAGGCCAGGCGGAAAGACTAACCGCGGCTCAGAGCCGGCATTTGCTCTCCGGCTCGTCGATGCCCAGCGTATCCAGCACGTCGCGGCGGTGCAGGAAACCGTCCAGCGGGGCGCGGGCGGTCACCGCATTGTGGGTGTGCAACAAGATCGGCTGGCGCAGCTGATTGTTCCAGGGGCGGAAGCTGGCCGGATTGCCCTTGTAGGCGTCGAACCGCAGCGCATCGCCCTTCAGCCAGGCCGTCACCGCGTTGAAATCCGTGGAACCGGTGCGCGCCGCGGCCTCGACGATCAGCTTGTAGGCGGCCCAGGCGGACCAGTCGGCATCCGTCATCTCGCGCCCGGCCTGCTTGTCGAAGCGCTGGTTCAGCTGCGGCGCGCCGTGGCGTTCCCAGGCCCAGTGCCAGGCGCTGGCCCGCAGGCCCTGACTGCCGGCCACCGGGCGGGGCAGGTGGGTCTGATAGGGCACATAGCGGCCGAATTCGCCGTAATCGTCGGCCAGGAAGATCACGTCATGGTCGGGCTCGGCGGTCATCAGGGCGATGTTGTTTTGCGCCCGGTTGCGCGGGTCGTTGCTCAGCAGGAAATCCTTTACCGCGGCGATCTTCAGGCCGAATTTGGTGGCCGAACGCTCGAAGGCCGCGACCGCGACCGCATCCGCCGGCCGCTCGCCGCGCAGCACCAGCACACGGCGCCAGTTGCGCGAGGCCAGATATTGCGCCAGCCCGTCCATCAGCATCGCCTGGCTGGGGATCACTTGCATCAGATTGGCGCGGCAATCGGCGCGGCGCAGCCTGTCGGCGGTCTCCGAGATATTGAACAGCAGCACTTGATCGTCGCGGGTCGCATCAGCCAGCGCCAGCAGCCTGTCCGCATCGGCATCGACCAGGAAGAAGCGGATGCCGTCGGCGTCGCGCATCCGGCGGATTTCCGCCGCCAGCCCCGCCACATCGGCGGCCGCCGCATGTTCCAGCCCAAGCTTCAGGCCGAGCGCGCGCCCGGTCGCCCGGCTCTCCCTCGCCGCGACCTCGGCGCCGGGGAAGGGGCGGTGAACCGTCCTCAGCTTCAGCCCGGTATAGCTCCGGATTTCGGCGTAGCGCTGGTCGTCGGCGATCTCCAGGTAGCCGACGGTAAAGGGCGCGCGCTCCGCCGCCGCCGCCATCGAGGGCAGCGCCAGCAACAGGAGGATGACAGCGAGCCGGCGCATCAGTCGTCGATCAGGATGCCGTAGGGGATCAGCCCCACGGGGATCGATTTCAGAACCTTGCGGGTCCGGGTATCGACGATCGAAACGTCGTCCGACAGGCCGTTGGCGACATAAAGCAAACTCTCGTCGCTGGTCAGGGCCAGGCCCCAGGGGCGCTTGCCAACCAGGATGTAGTCGATGATCCTGCGGCTTTCCACATCGACCACGCCGACATGGTTGGCCCGGCCCAGCGCCACATAGGCGGTCTTGCCGTCGTTGGTGATCAGCAGGTCGACCGGCGTCACTTCCTCGCGCCGGAAGCCGGGCGGCAGAAACAGGATGTCCCAGGCAACCTTGTTGGTGGCGGTGTCGATGATATCCACCTCGCCGGCCAGCTCGCAGGACACCCACAGATATTTCTCGTCCCGGGTCAGGGCAAAGCGCCGCGGCCGCGTGCCGACGAAGATATCGGCCTTCACCTCCATGGTCTCGAAATCGATGACATGGACCAGGTTGTTGGCTTCCGAGGCGACATAGACGGTTTTGCCGTCGGCACGAAACAGCACGCCTTCAGGTTCCTCGCCCAGCTCTGCCTCGCCTTCCACCTTGCCGGTGGCCACATTGACCTTGGTCGCCGCCGCATCCTCCTCGTTCGATACCACGAGATAGTCGCCGCTGGGGTGCAGGTCGAAGGTCTCCGGCTCTTCCATCTTGCGGATACGGTGGACCAGTTTGGCGGTCGCCGTGTCGTAGACCGCGATGACATTGTCGTCGGCGCAACCCACGAAGAACTGCGAGCGGTCGTGGTTGAAATGCATGCCGCGCGGCCGCGCGCAGGTCTCGAACGTATCGATAACCTCGTTGGTCCGGCCATCCAGAACCGTGATCGTGCTGCTTTTCTCGTTGCTGATATAAATTTTGCCCGAGGGTTCCGCCCTGGCCGGCATGGCAAGGAAAACCGTGACGGCTGTGGCGTGGATAAGCGCCGTGGCTGCGCAATGCCTCACTGTTCCCTCCGCCCGTTCATGATTGTTTTTGTCTGACGTTAAACACTACAGTTACCGGCCCCGCTCTTTCAAGCATGGCCTCAACTGTAATTTGAAAAATTGACTATCAGTGTGCTGACGGGTAATAATTCCCGTTGGGGTTATGGCAAAAATTTCCGATGTTAAGCTCGTATAACAAATCATGGGCCGGAAAAGCCGAATATCACAAAAATATAAAGTGATAGCGCCCCTTGGAGGAACGAGGGTCGAAACAGGATTTGTGCCCGCGTCCCAATCTTCGGAGACCATGGGGCCCTGAACCAGGGCCAGGGAGGAATTTTATGGGTAAGACAGCTTGGACGAAAGTGCTTGGCGGCACTTTCGCGATTGTTGGGCTTGTTGCGGCGGGGGCCTTTTCGGCCGGCGCGCAGGAAGTTCAGGGCGGCACGCTCTTTGGTGATATGAAAACCGTTACGCAGGACATGATGAACCGCGCCGAGAGCGATGGTAACAACTTCCTGCACACCAATGGCAACTACGATCAGACCCGCTACTATCCGGCGCGGCAGATCAACGTGAACAACGTGAAGAATTTGCGCCCGGCGTGGATTTTCCAGACCGAGATCGTTGAATCGCAGGAAACTACGCCGATCGTCGTCGATGGCATCATGTACATCACGACGTCTTTCAATCATGTCTATGCGCTCGATGCGCGGACCGGTCAGCAGATCTGGCACTACAAGCACAAGATGGGCCCGATCACGACCTATTGCTGCGGTCCGAACAATCGCGGCGTCGCCGCTTATGGCGACAAGGTCTTCATGGGCACGCTGGATGCCAAGCTGGTGGCGCTGGACGCCAAGACCGGCAAGGTAGCCTGGGAACAGCAGATCGCCGATCCCGAACTGGGCTATTCCGAGACCATGGCGCCGACCGCTGTCAACGGCAAGATCCTGATCGGCACCAACGGTGGCGAATATGGTATCCGCGGTTTCGTGAAAGCCTACAATGCCGAAGACGGCAAGCTGCTCTGGACCTTCAACACCATCCCGGAAAACTCCGTGGGCGTGTGGGCCGAGAACGACGCCACCGGGCGTAACATGCACCGCGACATCGCGGCGGAAAAAGCAGCGCTCAAGAAGCTGGGCGATCCGTACAAGACCCTCGGCGGCGGCGTCTGGCAGAACCCGGCCGTGGATCTCAAGCGCAACAAGATCTATTTCGTCGTCGGCAACCCCTCGCCGGATCTGGACGGTTCCATCCGTCCGGGTGACAACCTCTATACCGACTCGCTGGTCGCGGTCGATCTGGATACTGGCA
>JAOUMF010000689.1 GCA_029881615.1 Alphaproteobacteria bacterium
GATATACATATCGCCGGGTTTCAGGTCCTTCGCGCGCTCGATGACCGCGCGCGTACCGAACTGCATGGTGCCGACGAATACCGGTAATCCTGAATCCCCCTGCGCGATCAACGCCCCGTCGTCGCGATGATATATCCCGTCGGAGCGGTCCAGCGCCTCGGAAATCACCGGGCTGAAGGCGGCGCGCACGAAGGCCAGGTCCATCTCGTTGCAAACCTGCTGCAGGCCGGCCCGCACTACGGCGAGGGTTACGGGGTCAATGGCGTTTATGGCGGTCACGGCAACTATCCCTGTATATTACGAACGTTCAATTTATTGGTGCGATGTATCATACTCATAAATTGTCCAGGGCAGGTAAAGCGGTATGCTATCAGCCGGGGCTGGGGCAAGGCTCGGTGAAAGCCTCCGAGCCAACGGGGGAATGCTTGGACGGCTCTGGATAGGGCGCAAAGTAGTTTTTGCTTTCCAGCATGGGCAGATCGGTCTCGAAATATGTGTTGAAGACCAGTCGGTACAGATTTACGAGGTTGAAATCGTCGTTAAGGCGAGCTTGCAGAAGGCCGTCGCTGGAATAGACCGCAAGCAGCGGCGAATACCGCTCTTTCGCGCAGGCGACGGCAATATCCTCGCCTCTCATATGCAGGGCGCTCCCATGGTCACCATGAACGATCACGATTTTCGGGTCAGGCAACTCAGTGACAAGGCGCTGCAGATATTCGGCGGTTTCATCGTTGATAAAACGTAATTTTTCAGTGTAGCCCTCCACATACTCCGCCCGCAGACCATGCAAGCCGTTTTGGAAATTGGAAACGTCCTTCAAGTCTATCATCTCTCGCCGCCCACCGTTCCGTGTAATATTGAATGGACGATGCGGGGCAAGCTGGTGGGTGAATAGGAATACGGGGCGCTCCAGCGTTTGCGCGAACGGTGCGTTATAGGCGTCGCGTATCATGGATAGCGCGTGGTTTGTCCGCGGATCGAGAGAGCCGAATCTGTCTGCAATTAGGCCTAGTACGCTCTGATCGAAAACCGTCAGTTCCAAAAGTGTCATTTCGGACCAGGGCCTTGGGGCAATCATCTCGTTCCGGCCAATGTCCAGCGCAAGATATTCTGTGTTGGTGCCGGCGACCCGGTATCCCATGCGAGTGAGAGTTTTAAAGGTCGAACTTTCTAGAAATCGTTCGTTTATCCGCCTTCGGTAGTTGATCTCTGCTTCTCTTTTCCCGGTGTCGGAATCGTACAGATAAGTCCCGTCGAAGATGCTGAGCATTGCCAGCTGCGTTTGGTTATAGGGTGTTATAGCCCGGTCGGAGACCGCAAAGCCGAAGCTCCGAATCCGCCCCAGGAAAATCGCGTTGTCGAACCCAAAATAGTCTCGCAGGATATCGCCCCTTGCATAGCCGTCAAGGGTGATGTGATAGATATCTGGCCTGTCATTCGGTGCCTTGGCGCTGGCGAACGTATCCGCGGGCATGGGATTTCCATCGTCGCTCATGATCCAGTTGGAAGCCCAGGTTATCAAAAGAACGAGTAGCAAAAAGCTAGCCCAGACATTTGCGGCGACCGTCACGACAGGGGGAATCCGGTTAAGTACCGATAGCGTGACGACGGCCAAGAATATGACGAGTAGTGGGAGTTCCGAGCCGATGGTGAAATTTGTTGTTTGACCGATCAATTTGGCTATCGGCGTGGCGGCCAGGTCGCCGTATGAAAGAGTTAGCAGGAGTACAGCCGCCAGAAGTCCCCCGCGGTGCCAGCTTCGTAGCAGCAGGCTAAGGCCGTAAGTCAGCATGGCGCCGGCCAGGATGCCAAGGATAACTGGCCTCACGATGATGGCAGCATTCGGAAAAGCGCTTAGATTGTTCACATATATATTCAATGCCAAGAGGCAGGCAGCAATCAGGGGATAGGTCGGAAACTCCCATATTTTCCGCCATGTGCCGGGGGGCGTTCCCTCTTCGCTTATCTGTTTGTCAGGCAATTCGTTCATACCACACGAGCATTCGGCCAGACTGCGATACCTGCTGTTCGCGGACAATTCGAGCTCGGGTCTTTAA
>JAOUMF010000690.1 GCA_029881615.1 Alphaproteobacteria bacterium
AGGCCATATCGGCCTCGCGCACATGCAGGGCATCGCGGTCTGCCTCGGAATAAACGGCGATCGTGCGAATCCCCATCCGCCGCGCCGTGCGGATAACCCGACAGGCGATCTCGCCGCGGTTGGCGATCAGGACGGAACGGATCATCGGCAAGGCTCCAGCATGCGGCGCGCCATCATTGTCCGCGCCAGTTGGGCTTACGCTTGCTCAAAAAAGCCGTAATGCCTTCCTTGGCTTCCTCGGACGATCGGCGATTGGCGATACGCTGGGCGGTTTCGGCGCGCACGGCAGTGCCGGTGCGGTCCATTTCCCAGATATCGCGAAACAACGATTTAACCTCTTCCTGCGCCCCGGGCGCCCCCGCCAGCAGCCTGTCGATAATGTCCTCGACGGCGGCGTCGATGGTCTTTTTCCGCTCGACGCGATGGACAAGCCCGATTCGAAGCGCCTCGGCCGCGTCGAAACGTTCGGCGGTCAGCGCATAGCGGCGGGCCTGGCGCGGGCCGATCGCGCGCAACACATATGGGGATATAACCGACGGGATCAGACCCAGCCGCACTTCCGTGATGCCAAAAGTGGCGTCGTCCTGGGCGATGGCGATATCGCAGGCGGCAATCAACCCGACGGCGCCGCCATAGGCCCCACCGTTGATTTTGGCCACCGTCGGCTGAGGCATCGAATCAAGCGTATACAGCATCTCGGCCAGCAGACCGGCGTCTTCCAGATTGACCGTCATGGAATAGTTGGCCATCTCCTGCATCCAGTTCAGATCGGCGCCGGCCGAAAAGCTCTTGCCCGCGCCGGTCAGAACCACGGCCCGCACGACGGGATTGCGCGCCAGCCGGCCGAAGGCGTCCTGCAATTCTCCCACCAGCGTTTCATTGAAGGCATTATGCTTTTCCGGCCGGTTGATGGTAACGGTGGCCACGCCCCGCTCGTCCGTCTCCACCCGTACAATGTCCAGTTCCACGAATTCCCTCCGGATCACATTCTGAAAACGCCGAATTTCGTCGGCTCGACAGGGGCGTTCAGCGCGGCCGAGATCGACAGCCCCAGCACCATGCGGGTATCCGCCGGATCGATGATGCCGTCGTCCCACAGCCGCGCCGTGGCATAATAGGGATGCCCCTGATGCTCGTACTGCGCCAGCAGCGGCGCCTTGAATGCGGCCTCTTCGGCCTCGCTCCACTGGCCGCCCTTGGCCTCGATGTTGTCGCGGCGTACCTGGGCCAGCACACCGGCTGCCTGCTCGCCGCCCATCACCGAAATCCGCGCATTGGGCCACATGAACAACAGTCGCGGCGAATAAGCCCGCCCGCACATGCCGTAATTGCCTGCCCCGAAAGAGCCCCCGATAATCACGGTGAATTTCGGGACATTGGCGCAGGCCACCGCGGTGACCAGCTTGGCCCCGTCGCGGGCGATGCCGCCGGATTCATATTTACGGCCGACCATGAAGCCGGAAATATTCTGCAAGAACACCAGCGGAATGCCGCGCTGGGCGCAAAGTTCTATGAAATGCGCGCCCTTCAACGCGGACTCGGAAAATAGAATCCCGTTATTGGCGACGATGCCCACGGGATAACCGTGGATGCGGGCGAAACCGGTAACCAGCGTCTCGCCGTACAGCTTCTTGAATTCGTCAAACTCGCTGCCATCGACGATACGGGCGATAACCTCGCGCACATCGTAGGATTTACGCAGGTCCCGCGGTACGATGCCATAGAGTTCGCTGGCGTCGTAAAGCGGCTCGCGCGGCGCGGCGACATCCAGCGCTACCTGCTTGCGCCGGTTCAGATGGCCGACAATACGCCGCGCGATGGCCAACGCATGGGCGTCGTCCTCGGCCATATAGTCGGTCACGCCCGATATGCGCGTATGCACATCCGCCCCGCCCAGATCCTCGGCACTCACCACCTCGCCGGTCGCCGCCTTCACCAGCGGCGGCCCGCCCAGGAAGATCGTGCCCTGGTTCCTGACGATGATGGATTCGTCCGACATCGCCGGCACGTAGGCGCCACCGGCGGTGCAGGAGCCCATGACCACC
>JAOUMF010000692.1 GCA_029881615.1 Alphaproteobacteria bacterium
GGCCCGTCCAGAGCCTCCGACGCCTCGCGCTGCGCCTCGTTCAGGTTCGCCAGATAGGGCGGCGGTCCGGCGGGCACAGGCTTGGCCGCCGGCACGGGCGCGGTCTCGTCGAGCGAGTCGAGGGGGTCATCGTAAAGCGGATCTGACATCATGAATCATGATATAGCGGGATTCGTTGGCCACGGAAACGCCTGCCCTCGGGAAAAACGACAAGAGGCACCCTCACCCCTCGCCATGCTCCTCGGCGCGGGCCTGCATCAGGGCACGGTCGTAGGCGCGGACCACGTCGCGCTGGCGAACATATCCGGTCAGACGCTGGTCGTCATAGTTATCGATAACCGCGACGATCGTCTCCTGAACGCTATCCATCAATGCCATGGCGGCTTCCAGGTCGTCGTCCTCCGCCAGCACGGGCGGATGGTTCCGGCAAACATCCTCGGCATTCAAAATAACATCGAGTTCGGTATCGAAGGCGGAATCGGCGAGGTCGGAAAGCATGATCGTCCCGTGCAAGCGGCCTTCCTCGTCAATGACAAACAGTTCGCCAAATTTGCAATACAGCAGAGCCTTGCGGATTTCCGGCATGGTTGCGCCAGCCGGCACGGTCATTTGATCGACATGCATCACATCGCAAACATGGACCGCATGCAGCAAACCCTGTTCCCTGCCCCGGCGCAAATTCAGCCCGCGCCGGTCAAGCTGCCAGGTGAAGAACGAGAAACCGAAGGCCTGCTGGGTAATCAGCGAGGCAATGACAGTGGCGATCATCACCCCGATGGTAAGCTGATAATCGTTGGTCAGTTCGAACACCATCAGGATGGTGGAAATCGGCGCGCCCAGCACCGAACCCGCCACCGCCCCCATGCCGACAATGGTGTAGGCCGCGTGGCCCGACGACAGATGCGGGAATATCTCGGTCGCCAGCATGCCGAACACCCCGCCCAGCATCGCGCCCAGGAACAACGAAGGCGAAAACACCCCACCGCCAAAACCCCAACCCAGGCTGATCGCGGTGGCGGCGGTTTTGGCGATCAGCAGGCCAAACAGCATCGCCAGAGCATATTGGCCACGCAGCGCGGTATCGGTCGCCTCGTAACCAACCCCCAGCACCTGCGGGAAGGCCAGCGCGATCAGCCCCACCGCCAGCCCCGCCATGGCTGGGCGCAGCCAGACCGGGCCCGGCGCCTTCTGTGCAATCCTGGCGGAAAAATCGACCGAGTACATGAAGATGATGGCGGTCGCGGCACTGACCAGACCGAGAATCGCAAAGGCCGGAAATTCCAGGAACGAGGCTATCTGGTGCTCGGGAATGATGAAGGCGGGAAAATCGCCGAACCAGATACGGCTGACGATGGTTCCGGTCACCGAGGAAATCACGATGGCGGTGAAGGCGGTCATCGAATAATGGCCGACGACGACCTCCAGCGCGAAGAACGCCCCGGCGATGGGTGCGTTGAACGAGGCCGCCACCGCCGCTGCCACACCGCAACCCAGCAAGGTTTGCGACAGGGCCCGGCCGAGCCGCAGCCGTTTGGCGACCCAGGCACTGACCGTCGCACCGAGATGCACCACCGGCCCCTCGCGCCCGGTCGATGCGCCGGCGCCCAACGATACCGCGCTGACCAGGGCTGCGCGGATACCGCTGGTCAGGCTCATCCGCCCGCCCTTCAGCGCGCTCGCCTCCATCACATCGGGCACGCCCAGCGGCCGCTTGCCCGGCATCAGGAATTCAACGATCAGCCCAACCGCCAACCCGCCAACGGTGGTGGCGCCGAGGATATGCCACCAGGCCACCCCTTCGATATGGGTGACCACCTGTTCCGAGGAAAATCCGTAAAACAGGTACTGGACCGCGCCCAGCCCCTCGCGAAACGCAATCGCCGCCCCCCCGCCAATACCGCCGATCACGGCCGCCAACATGGACAGCACGACCTGCTCGTGCCGGGTGATACGGTCAAGCGCGCGAAGGATCTGGCCGAAATTTGGCAAGGTCACGGGGGAGGTTCCGTGGAAATGGTTACGATATAGCCGCCAGTATTGCCG
>JAOUMF010000691.1 GCA_029881615.1 Alphaproteobacteria bacterium
CACCGGCATCGACCGCGCCGCTTAGCACCAGGCCTGCCAATACATTGGTCCAGACGGTGGGAAGGTTTGATACACGCCCGAGTTCAAGCGCGGTTCGCCAATTCATGGGAAACCGCTCAAATCGCCGGCTCGCAACCGACCTTATCGCGTTCCATCAGCCAATCGAGGCATTCCTCGATAAGGGCCATATCCATTTCGTTGACCTCATGGCCGGTGCCGATGCCTGTCAACAGGGTGATCGTCAACTGCCCACCCAGATGTTCGCGGAATTCTTCCAGCCCGGCCAGGACGGCCAGTCGCCCGTCGGCGATTCGATTTTCCAGCGCGGGATGCCATAGCCGGAAGCCCAGCCGTTCCAGCAGCCGGCACACCCGCTCGTCGTTGCCTTCGGCCAGCAGGCCCTTGCGCACCGAATAGCGGGTGTCGAGCGCGATGCCGATGGCCACGGCCTCGCCATGGCGAACTTCGTGGTTGGTCAGCGATTCCAGTTTGTGCGCCGACCAATGTCCGAAATCCAGTGGCCGCGCGCTGCCCATTTCGAACGGGTCGCCACCAAAGGCGATCTGGCGCATATGCAATTCGGCACAACGTCGAATCAGGTGGGCGACGGCCCCGCGCTCGAACGCCGCCAGCCGGTCGGCATTGGCTTCCAGTGTCGCAAAGAACGAGCCGTCGCGGATCAGCGCGACCTTCACCGCCTCGGCCATGCCGGCGCGGCGGTCGCGGTCGTTCAGCGATTCCAGAAAGTCCGAATCGTTGATGACCGAAAAGGGCGGCGCGAATACGCCCAGCAGATTTTTCGATCCGAAGGCATTGACGCCGGTCTTCACACCGACGCCGGAATCGTTTTGGGCCAGCACGGTGGTCGGGATGCGCACCATGCGCAGGCCGCGGTGCGTCGTGGCCGCCACATAACCGACCATGTCCAGGAAGGCGCCGCCGCCGATGCCGACGACATATGAGTGGCGGTCCATGCCCAACTCTACCATGTGGCGCTGCAGGCGCTCCACCAGCGCGGGATCGTTCTTGATATCCTCGCCGCCGGCGATAATTTCCGGCGCGGCCACAAGTTGCAGCACGGTAGGGTAAGAATCGGCATAGTTGGCAATCTGCTTGCACAGACCTGGCACGGCCGAGGCCACGCCCTCATCCACGAAAACAGCATAGCGATGCCGTTTGGACGGTTCCAGCCGCGTCAACTCGCGCATGAAGGTGCGGTTGTCGGTCCGAAAGACACCGTCGGTAAAACAGACCTGGTATCGGAACGGGACGGAAAACTCCTGGATATAAACGTTCGTATCCTCGCCAACCCGCATATCCATGTCGGTTACCCTCGATAAATCAGCCATCTGGCCTGTTTCCTCCCGCCGCGCGGGGCCCGTTTTTAATCGTTCGGCCCATTTCGTCGCGACTTAATCTTTCATCAAACTTGGGCCATCTGCCCGGCCCGCGTCAAGGTTTGGAATTATATTGCTATTGTCATAAACGTTCTCGACCGTCTCGCGCAATAATCCTCTGATAAAGAATCATATGCCGCGCGGTCGGCGCATCAAGCGTGCCTGTCCCAATATCATGTCCGGCAAAAATGCATTAATGTCGTATTGTTGCGCGCTACTTATTCGCGGTGCCTCGGAATAAAACACGACTCTGGGAGGGTGTCATGGACGGCGATAACGGTCTCATTTGTGCCTATGTGCTGGATGGCAATGGCGGTGGCGTGCCGCTGGACTGGCAGGGAATCGCGGACTGGAAACCCTCGCACGGCGCATTGTGGGTTCATCTCGATCATGCGGCCGAGGATTCGCGCCAGTGGATTCGCGAGACCAGCGGCCTCGACCAGGCAGTGGCGAGCATCCTGCTGGCCAGGGAGACGCGGCCGCGCAGCCTGGACTTGACGCTGGGATTCCTGGTGCTGCTGCGCGGCGTCAATCTGAATCCGGGGCAGCAACCCGAAGACATGGTTTCCATCAGAACCTGGGTCGAACCGAATCGCATTATCACCCTGCGGCATCGGAAATTGATGGCGGTGGATGATTTGCGGTC
>JAOUMF010000693.1 GCA_029881615.1 Alphaproteobacteria bacterium
GCGCATAGCTCAGTTGGTAGAGCAGCTGACTCTTAATCAGCGGGTCGTAGGTTCGAGTCCTACTGCGCCCACCATATAAACAAGGACTTAGCGGGTATTCGCTAAGTCTTTTTGTTTTTCGGGTAACGCCAGTCAGGCTCTTGGCGCGCCGCCCGGCCGGTCAAACACCGGATCGCATGAACACCAAATTGCAGAAGGGTCCGGACGGGTGCGGGCGCAACAGGCCGTCGAGATTGCCTTCTGGCATGAGGGCCTGTTGGCGGTCGTCGAGGACATGCCGGCAGTGGTGTGTGGAAGTTGCCACGAGCAGTTCTATGACGATTTGACGGTCATGCAGATTGATTTTCTGCGTGGCGATGGTTTCCCCGCCGACCGGCGCTGTGAAAAGTGGTGAGCGTTCGGGTGTTTTTTCTGCGATAATTTGGGGGGCCTGTGCCGGGGATTCCGTCCGGCCTTTCGCAGCAAGCTGATACAGGGAAGAAAAATCGTGAAAATCACAGCGCTCGAAACCATTCAGTTGGCGGAATTCCCCAATCTCGCATGGCTTCACGTCCATACCGACGAAGGGCTCATCGGCCTTGGTGAGAGTTTCTTCGGCGCCGGGCCGGTAGTGGCCTATCTGCACGAGACGGCGGCGCCGCTGCTGCTTGGGCAGGATCCGCTGCAGATCGATCGGCATTCGCACAAGCTGCGCAACATGTATGTGGGATTCGCCTCGAGCGGCGCCGAGATGCGCGGACTATCGGCCGTCGACATCGCGTTGTGGGACATCTTCGGCCAGGCGACCGGCCAGCCCGTCCACCAGTTGCTGGGCGGGCTGTCGCGCGAACGGATCCGCACATACAACACCTGCGCCGGCTATCGCTACGTGCGCAAGGAATCCGGACAGTCGACGGAAAACTGGGGGCTGGATGCGCAAGCCGCGCCCGGCCCGTACGAAGATCTTGACGCGTTCCTGCACCGTGCCGATGAACTGGCCGAAAGCCTGCTGGAGCAGGGCATCACCGGGATGAAAATCTGGCCCTTCGACGCATATGCCGAGGCATCGAACGGCACCTATATCTCGGGCCCCGACCTGGACCGCGCGCTGGAGCCATTCGCCAAAATCCGCAACGCCGTCGGCAACAAGATGGACATCATGGTGGAGTTCCATTCCCTGTGGAACCTGCCCACCGCCAAACGGATCATGGGCGCGCTGGAGGAATTCGATCCCTTCTGGTTCGAAGACCCGGTGAAGATGAACAATTCGGATGCCCTGGCCGAATTGGCAGCCTCCACCCGCGTGCCGATCACCGCCAGCGAGACGCTGGCGACGCGCTTTGCCTTCCGCGAATTCCTGGCGCGCGGCGCCGTCGGTATCGCCATGCCGGACCTCAGTTGGGTCGGCGGCCTGTCGGAGGGCAAGAAGGTGGCGACGATGGCCGAAGCCCACCATATTCCGGTGGCGCCCCATGACTGCACCGGGCCGGTGGTGTTCGCCGCGTCCGTTCACCTGTCGCTGAACGCGCCCAACGCGCTGATCCAGGAATCGGTGCGCGCGTTCTATACCGGCTGGTACAAGGAACTGGTGACGGAAATCCCGCGCATCGAGGACGGCTACATCTATCCGATGACCGGCCCCGGCCTGGGAACAAAGCTACTACCCGACGTGATCAAACGCGCCGACGCCACCGTCCGGCGCACTAGCGTCGACAACCTGTAGCCCCGACAGGAATTACGGCGTCTGGGCCCCGCGAGAGTTCGTATAGAGGCTGTAGACAGCAGTGGGCGTCGGTGTCGAATCGGAAGCCGTCGGGCTGTCCGGTGTTTCGCCTTTCCCGTTTATTTGAAACAGGCCCGCAACGCATCCGCATTCTTGATCAGCAGGCCCAGGTCGCTGCCGACGGCTGTGAAGTTGAAGCCGGCTTCGATATATGCCTTGGTTTGGTCTTCGACGGTGGAGAGGATTCCCGCCGCCTTGCCCGCCTTCTTGCAGGCCGCCAGCACTTCCGCGAAGGCCGCCTGCGCTTCGGGGTGGCCGGGATTGCCCAGCTGGCCCCGAT
>JAOUMF010000694.1 GCA_029881615.1 Alphaproteobacteria bacterium
TACTTATGCGCTCAACGCGGCGATCTGCGGGGCGGCCGGCTCTCTCGTCGCGATGATCTGGCTGATCCAGCCTTATTACGGCGTTCCGCATTCGATCCGTGCTTTTGTCATTGTGACGGCGGCCGGACTGGGCAATCTGCCAGGCGTTATCATGGCCGGTCTCGGCCTTGGCTTGGCCGAACAGTATTCCGGTTTTGTAATAGGCGCCGAGTATCAACAGGCGACCGTGGTTGGCCTGCTGGTCCTGGTCCTGATCTGGCGCATGATTCAATTGGCGAAGCATAGGCAAGTGGTGCAGTGAAACATGACTAAAACACGCAATGCAGCGATTCTCTATGGATCGATATTGGTAGCAGGCCTCGCCGCGCCATTTGTATTTCCCGATTATGTCACCCAGATCGCCATGCTCTGGATGATGATCCTGTTTGCGCTCACATGGGATATCGTGGGCGGTCAGATGGGGTATAATTCCCTGGGCAATATCTTCTTCTTCGGCGCTGGAATGTACATATCGGCGGTCGTGCAGATCAGCATATTCACAGATGTTCGCGATTACACCGCGGCCCGTGGCGGAGAACAGCTCGTCCTGGATTATGGCGACTACTTCTTCAGTTCCGCCATAGGACTCGCGGCGTCGGCCATTGGCTGCGTCATCCTGGCTATTCTCATCGGCCGTGTGATGTTCGGCATGCGTGGTCCCTATTTCGCCATTGGCACGCTGGGCATTGCCTTGTCCGCGCGTGAGTTGTTCAGTACCTGGGATTTCGTCGGCGGCGGCACTGGCATCGCGATGCCGGTCTATCCCGGGATGCCGGATGAAATGTCGCTGGTCGTTTACATCGGCTATTTCGGCCTGGCGATAGCAACCTTTCTGACGGTCAAATGGCTCTATTCCACGCGTTTCGGGCTGGCGATCAACGCGATTCGCGACGATGAGGAAAAGGCCGAGGCGATGGGAATTCACACCATGCGCTACAAGCTGATCGCATGGTCCGTATCAGCCTTCTTTCTCGGCATGGCGGGCGCGATTTTTGGTGCCCGTACCGGTTATGTCGAACCTATGGAAGTTGCTTTCCCAACTGTCACATTCGGCATTTTCATGGTTGTCATGTCGTTGCTTGGCGGCAAGGGAACATTGTGGGGCCCGGTTATCGGCGCCACTGTCTTCCATATCATCAAGGAAGTCACCTGGACCTATTTGCTGGGGTGGCAGTGGGTTGCCCTTGGGGCACTGATCATCGTCAATGTGGTGTTCTTCCAGCAAGGCATCATGGGATGGGTGCAGGAAAAATGGCCTGAGCTCTTCGGGATCTCGGTCGAGACGGTTCCGGTCGATGGCGAAGAGGAGGCGGCGTAATGGCGGCGATGATTGAAGTCAGGAACGTCTCCAAGGCCTATGGCGGCGTCCAGGCGAACCAGGATGTCAGCATGGATGTGATCGAGGGTGGAATAACGGGTCTGATCGGACCGAACGGGTCGGGCAAGACGACCCTGTTCAATTCGATCGTCGGTTACCATCCCATCGATTCAGGCTCCATCAAGTTCCTCGACCAAGAGATTTCGGATCTCAGGGTGCCACAGATCGCCCGCCTGGGCATGTTGCGGACATTTCAGCAAACCCGTATTTACGGTAATATGAACTGCGTCAAGAACATGCTGATCTCCATGCCGCACCGGACCATGGGACTCTTAGAGATTTTAGGCAAACATACCGCCCAGGATATTGAAAAGGCGGAACATCTTCTGGAGTTTGTCGGGCTTTACGGCAAGCGCAAGCTGATGGCCGGCGATTTATCGTTCGGCCAGCAGAAGCTGCTGGAATTTGCCATGGCGCTGATGAACGACCCCAAGGTTCTTTTGCTGGACGAACCGACAGCGGGTATCAATCCGACCCTTATCAATGGGCTGATCGACCGGTTGAAGCGGGCCAACGAGGAATTCGGGATCACCCTTTTCGTGATTGAACATAACATGCGGGTCATCATGAACCTGGCCGAACATATCTATTGCCTGGCGCATGGCGAAATGCTCGCCGACGGC
>JAOUMF010000695.1 GCA_029881615.1 Alphaproteobacteria bacterium
GATGCATCACCGCCACAAGGTCGACGCCCCCTCGGGCACGGCCTTGGGCCTCGGCCGGTCCGCGGCGGCGGGACGGGGAGTCAGCCTGGATGAGATGGGCAAGCTGTCGCGCGAAGGCCATACCGGCGCCCGCCCGCGCGGCGAAATCGGTTTTGCGACCCTGCGCGGCGGCGATGTTATCGGCGACCACACGGTTTGCTTCGCGACCGAGGGCGAGCGGATCGAGCTTACCCACAAGGCCTCCGGCCGCCAGATCTATGCCGCCGGCGCCCTGCGCGCCGCGCTCTGGACCAGGGGCAAGGCGCCCGGCCTCTATTCCATGAACGATGTGCTGGGAATCGAGGGGAGCTGAATTCGGGGGTTTATCCCCTTTTCCGCATCCCGATCCGCGTGAAGGCGACGCCGGTCAGGATGATCCCCAAGGCCAGCATTGCCTGCCAATTCAGCAATTCGTCGAGGAAGATAATTCCCCAGATCACCCCGAGGCAGGGGATCAGGTAATTGTTGAGCGCGATGAAGTTCGCCCCGGTGCGGCGCAGCAGCGCGAAATAGAGAATATAGGCCAGCGCGGTCGGAAACAGGCCAAGGACGATTACCGCATTGATCGACTCGTCGCTGGGAGACAGGGTCCAGGGGCGATCGAAAATAAGGCTGGCGGGCAGAATAAGCGCCGTTGCCGCGATCAGCGCGCCGGCGCTGCTCAGCGATGTGGGCATTTTCGGCAGGCGACGCGCAATCACCGTGGCGACGGCGTAGCAGGTTGCGCCGCCGGCCACCGCGATCTGGCGGACCGCCTCGTCGCCCAGTCCGCTTAACGCATCCGGGCCTATCAACACCAGGATACCACCGAAACCAAAGGTTACGCCGGCAATCCGTGCAGGGTTCATGCGTTCGTTCTCGGCAAAGAAATGCGCCAGCACCAATGTCGCGATGGGCATTACCGCCATCAGGATCGCCGCAAGCCCGCTGTCGATGCTTACCTCGCCCCAACCGATCAAGGTGAAGGGCAGCGCGTTGCCAAACAGACCAATCAGAAAAAATTTGGGCCACAGGCCGGGCTCGGCCGGGAACCGATGCCCGCGCAGTCGCGCATAGATCGCGACGATGATCGCCGCCAGCAGCAGGCGCCCGGCGGTTACCGTAATCGGTGGCACGGTTTCCACCGCCACCTTGATGAACCCGAAAGACGAACTCCAGATCGTGGCCAGCGTCAGCAACAGGGCGATTTCAACGACGCCCGTTTGGCCCGGTTCCATTTTTTTCATTTGTATCATGGCTCGTTTCTTATGCTTCGCGGCACGGCCTGTCCAGACAACTGACACAACAGCTTGGCCTCCTGCCCGCCGCCGGGTAATCTCCCGCCCATGAAGAAAGCAAATATCGAAGAATTCTTTCGACGGCTGGAAGAGCGCGACCCCGAACCGCGCGGCGAGCTGGATTACATCAATCCCTATACGCTGCTGGTGGCGGTGGTGCTGTCGGCGCAGGCCACCGACGTCGGTGTCAACAAGGCCACCGGGCCGTTATTCAAGGTCGCGGACACCCCTGAAAAGATGGTTGCGTTGGGCGAGGCCCGGGTTCGCGACTACATCAAGACGATCGGCCTGTTCAATACCAAGGCCAAGAATGTCATTGCGCTCAGCCAGATCCTGATCGACGAACATGGCGGCGAGGTGCCGCGCAATCGCGAGACCCTGGAAAAACTGCCCGGCGTTGGCAGAAAGACCGCGAATGTGGTGCTGAACATAGCTTTCGGCGTGCCGACGATCGCGGTCGATACCCATATCTTCCGCCTCGGCAATCGCACCGGCATCGCGCCCGGCAAGACTGTGCTGGAGGTGGAAAGGAAGCTGGAAAAGGTTGTGCCGAAAAAATACATGCTGCACGCCCACCACTGGCTGATCCTTCATGGGCGTTATATTTGCAAGGCTCGCAAGCCGGATTGCCCGGCCTGCCCGGTCAATGACCTCTGCGCCTACAAGGCAAAAACGCTGTAGCCGGGTGACCGGACGGGCATCGCCCACACCTTGCGCGGCCCA
>JAOUMF010000696.1 GCA_029881615.1 Alphaproteobacteria bacterium
TGCAATAACAGAACTGACAGACCAATTATTACCGGAGTCCAGACAATCAGATGTACCCAGTGAGGCGGGCGAAATGTTACCTCCACCCACAGCGCCATGGCAATAACCAGCGCGCCGACAAACGACATCACAAAGAAAGCCGGGCCGTCAGCACTGTCTTCCGCGCTGAGATCCAGGCCGCAAACCTCGCATTTGTCCGTAATCTTAAGAATAGCGCGAAACAGTCTGCCTTCGCCGCAACATGGGCAACGGCACAAAATCCCGGCCCTGAAAGGCGAAACCGGCGCGCGGGGTTCCATTACTGAAACCCCGACACGCCGGCCAGAAAAAACAGGATCAAGTTCAGCCGCCCCAGATATAGACGCAGGAGAACAGGAAGATCCAGACCACATCAACGAAATGCCAGTACCAGGCCGCCGCCTCGAAGCCGAAATGATGCGCCGGCTTGAAGTGGCCCTTGATGGCCCTGAACAGGCAGACCGTCAGGAAGATCGTACCGACGATCACATGGAACCCATGGAAGCCCGTGGCCATGTAGAAGGTCGACGAGTAAATGCCGTCGGTGAAGCCGAAGGGCGCATGGACATATTCATAAGCCTGCAGCACGGTAAAAAGAGCACCCAGGGCAACCGTGACAATCAGCCAGTTCACGCTCCAGGTCTTGTCACCGCGCTCGACCGCCTTATGCGCCAGCGTAACCGTCCCGCTGGAGGTGAGCAGGATGATCGTATTGATCAGCGGCAAACCCCAGGGGTCGAAGGTTTCGACACCTTCAGGCGGCCAGACGGCGGGGTCGACCCGCGGCCACAGGCTGGAATCGAAGAAGGCCCAGAAGAATGCCGCGAAGAACATCACTTCCGACGCGATGAACAGGAACATGCCGTAACGCAGGCCCAACTGTACGACCGGCTTGTGGTGTCCCTGGAAGGTGGCCTCGTTGATCACGTCGCGCCACCAGAAAGCCATCGTCGCCAAGATGAGAACAACACCGGGAACAATAGTGCCGATGCCGATCATGCCGCCGATACCGCCCATCATGTCTTCGTGCATGAAAAGTACCAGCCCGAAGGCCAGGGTAAAGGCCGCCAGCGCGCCCAGTGCCGGCCAGGGGCTGGGGTCTACCAGATGGTAATCATGTTTAACTTCGCCGCTCATATCCTGTTTCCTCGCTTGTCCCGCATCGTAACGTTAAAGGATCAAACCAAATTCACTGTACTGTCCCGCCGGGAGCAGCCGCCAGATTTGCGGCAACCTTCCCGCCATCCGTCCCATGCAAGGGAAAGAATGTGTAAGACAGGGTGATGGTATTCACATCGTCAAGAAACCGGTCGTCCATGATCGCCGGATCGACGAAAAAGGACACCGCCATATCAGCCGACTCACCTGCTTCAAGCCGTTGTTCGGTGAAGCAAAAGCAGTCGATCTTATCCACGTACTTAGCCACTTTCAGCGGCGTTACGTTAAAAGTTGCCGTACCGGCCGTCGGGCCATCGGCCTTGCTGTCGGCGCGGAAGAAAGCCAGCGCGGTCTCGCCGACCTTGACCGTCATCGGTCCCTGTGCCGGCGCGAAACGCCAGGGCAGCTTGGGATTGATGCTGGAATCAAACCGCACGGTGATTTCACGATCCGCGATCACCGCGGACGGCGCCTGTGCAACACCGGGAGTGCCGCCGAACCCGGTGACCCTGCAAAACAGGTTATAGAGCGGCACGGAAGCGTAAGCCAGTCCGACCATGCCGACAACGGCGCCAAGAATGGCGGCCATCGTGCGGTTGTTACGGCGTTGGAGGTCGGCCTTCATGGCTCAGTGACCACTCATCTTCACGATTGTAACAACATAGAACAGCACGACCATGCCAAACAACACCGCCCCCAGGGCAATGTTTCTGCCCCGCTGGCGGCGGTGCGTTTCACTCGGCTGACGGTCGTCCGTCAACTTGCCCGTCTGCTTTTCGTTTTCGGTCATAACCAGTTCCGACATGACGCCATTAACCCAATATACCCGGTGCGCGATCAACAATCATCAGCGCAA
>JAOUMF010000697.1 GCA_029881615.1 Alphaproteobacteria bacterium
GAACTCGGCCGCCCAAAGGGTAAAGCCCCAGACTACCGACCAGGCATGCCCGGTAATCAGCAGGATCAGCCAGTTGCCCAGTGCCAGAACGGCGAGGCTGATTATCAGGGGCCAGGGCCCGGTCAGCATCCGCCGCCAGGTCGGCGTTCCGCCCCAGAGCGGTTGTTGCGTACGCCCGCGGCCCAGCCGATCAACGGTGAACCAGATCGCCGCCAGCAGGACAAGTTGACCCGCCGCCGCTGCCCACCACCCGAACTCGCTGCCTAATGCCACGGTCTTGCTGCTGGCGCGTAGCGGTTCCCACAAGTCGCCATGCAGCGTGGCCAGGAAGGCGCCCAGGCAAAAGAAAGCCAGCGTCACAAGCATCCGCACGCTTCCACCGCCGACCGTGAACAGCGTCCCCGAACCGCAGGCGCCGCCCAGCTGCATGCCGATGCCGAAAATGAAGCTGCCGACCAGCACCTCCCATCCCACTGGCGCAAGGCCGCCGATGACACCGCCGCCAAGCAGCGACGTGCCGCCCGCCATGATCGGCGTGAACAGGGCAACGGCAATCCCGACCATCAGAATCTGGGCCTTCACCCCGCCCATGTCGCGGCGGAGAAAGGCATTACGATAGGCCAGGGAAAAGCCGAAGGTCGCGTGATACAAGGCCAGGCCCAGCGTGCCGCCGATCAGGAACAGGGCGCCAAATTTCCAGTGCCCGCCATTATCGGCAAGCCACAGGGCGCCGCCGATCAGCAGTAGCAGTGCGAAGATGGCGACGGGCCATTGGGTCGGCAAGGGGATGGCTCTGCGCCGGGCGACATCGGTCATGCTGGGGGTTCCTGCTTTATGAATGGTTTTCCGATGTTAGCGGTGCGGCCCGATATTGAAAACCGTGAAAGATGCGGCCGCATCCAAGCGGGGCACGGAAGCAGTTGGCAGGCGCCGCCGGGCTGGTGTATCAATTGCCGATGAAAAAGCTTCTCTCGATAGTTTTGCTGTTTAGCCTCGTGGGCGCCGGTCCGGCGGTCGCGCAGGGTTTGCTGGCCAAATTCGAACGGAGCAATCTGACGATCATCGGCGCCACCGACCGGCATGAATTCGATGTCGAACTGGCGTTGACACCCGATCAGCGCAGCCAGGGCCTGATGTATCGGCGCGAGATGGCCAAGGATGGTGGGATGCTGTTCGATTTTGGCCCTGATTACGGGCGCGCGTCGATGTGGATGAAGAATACCTTCATACCGCTGGATATGCTGTTCATAAAATCCGACGGCAGGATCGAGAGTATAGCCGAGCGTACGACTCCCCATTCCCTGGAGGCGATTTCGTCACGCGGACCGGTGCGCTATGTGCTTGAATTGAATGGCGGCACTGCTGCCAGACTGGGTATTGGCCCCGGCGATCATATTGAACTGGCGAACAAACCCTCGCAATAGGTGGTGGTCCGACGGCGGTCTCCCTGCGCCCTGATACCGGCCGGCAGGCATGGTGTGGCGATGATGAAACTGCCGGAAAGATGACCGAGGATTTCATAGCTTGTACCACAAGCCATGGAGTCGGCGCGCGGTGGCGGGTGGCGGCCACAACAGGGGAAGGGTGATGAATAAGGGCGCGACGCCAAACCAGGGGTGATCGCTTTCTTTTTCTTTCAGTGGGTTATGGAAGAACTCAGGACAGATTTTTTCGCCTTTTTGACAATGTGGAATTTACCTTGACCGCCTCGGCGCGACAAAAGTTGCATTCCGCGCCGGCAAGTCCTATTTTCCTGCCGCGCGGGGTGTAGCTCAGCCTGGTAGAGTGCCTGCTTTGGGAGCAGGATGTCGCTGGTTCGAATCCAGTCGCCCCGACCATTTCGTTTTCTTTATTGTGAGGGAAGCATAGCCATGCATGCACGTATTTACAGGCCTGCGAAGACCGCCATGCAGTCCGGCAGGGCGAAAACGGAAGGCTGGGTGCTGGAATTCGAACCCAGGAACGCCGTGACTCCCGATCCTTTGATGGGTTGGTGCGGGTCGGCTGATACCGGGCGCCAGATTC
>JAOUMF010000698.1 GCA_029881615.1 Alphaproteobacteria bacterium
TGGCTTGATAGAGGAACTGGATATATTCCCAACTGGTGGGCTGATAGAGCAGCTCTATGGAAGCGTAGGTAGCATTTGCCGGGGTATTGAGAGCGGCCTCATCCCAGTAGTTGTAGGTGACTCCCGTGCATGTGTCGCCTGGATTCAAGGCTACGCCACCGTACTGAGTAGACGGCACAGGCAGCGCATTCCGCTTCCTTGCTTCCTCGCAATTCATCCCGTAAGGCGGGATACGGTTATCCTTCACGACAGCGTTGTTGAGGACGAAGTGGAAGGTTTCGTGCGTCGTTCCCGTGTCCGCCGCCAATTCGCCAAGCGTAAAGGTGGTGTCCCCGGTATTGCGGTCATAGTTCAACGCCAGATCCGGCGAATAGCCGAGACTTACAAGCTGGGCCGCCCATTCCTGGGTCATGCCCATATGGGCCTCGTAGATCCGCAGGTTGGGATCGTTGAGATCGAGGATCGATTCGACCTGAACCGCTTGGCCGTCAGCCGGGTTGGTGATTGTTACCGGTGTTCCGGCCGCGTCCGTGAGTGGCCCATAGGCGCCATCTTCGCGGAGCAACTGTCCGTCCACGTCATACCATTTGACGTTCAGCCACATGCGACGTCCTTCGGGATAGCCCGAGATCAGCTTGTGGCCGGTATGGTTGACGACCTTGACCTTGGGAGAACCTCCCCCGTCGATCACGGCCAGGGTCGCTGCTTCGCTCAGTTGTTTCTGGGCCCGGGCGATACCGTCGTTCATTGCGGCGATCTCGGTGGCGGACAGTCCGCCGCCCAACCGGAGTTTGCCCAGTGAGTCGAGGTACTGGATTGCCGCCGGCATCCAGTAATTGCCGCCGGTCAAGTCATGGAGCGGCAAATCCTGACGGATTTGAACTCCCGGCTTGTTGGCGCCCGCACTCGTGACGGGACGCATATGGCAGGTCTGGCAGCTGAAGTAACGGTCAGCACCATCCGCGTAATTGCCGCCAGTGCCCGCGACGAGCGCACTTTCATAGCTCGCTTTAAGCGCGCCAGCCTGCAGGTCCGCGGGAAGTTTCAGATAGTCGGATACAAGGGTCTGGGAAACGAGACCCGCCTTGTATTCGCTGAAGGTCCGTTCAACGATACCGTATTTGTGCGGCAGGTTGTTGAACGCTGCCTTGCCGTCCACCGGCCCGCCGAGCTCGCCATTGGCGATCACCGGATCGCTGGTTTCCTGTGCTCCATTGTTGTGCGCCAGGTTGCCCACGACCGGGTTGGAAACGTCATGGCAAGAGCCACAGAAATCGACCGAACGATGAAACTTGGACTGCATGAACTGATGACGGGCGTCGGCGTCGCTGTAGGGGCCCAGCTTGTCGCTGCTCCCCCAAATCGATGCCATGCCGCTGCCGTAATATCCTTTCACATTGTTCGGGTCGCTGCCCGGATCTCCGAAATCGTTGGCGAGAAATGGTGCAAACTGGGTGCCGACATGTTCCGAATCATCCGGGTTGGTCAGCTTGTGGCAGAAGTCGCACTCGACGCCATCGGAATCGCCGGCGGCGAGGCCCGAACCGTCGGTCGGCGTGGAACGCCCGGACAGCCAACCGGCCGTGCTGTGGCAACGGATGCACAGATCGCCGGCGCCGTCGAAATCCTGCTCGGCGACAGCCAGGGTCGCCCAGAAAATCGGATCGCGACCAGCATGGGCCATCATGCTGCCGCGCCAGGTATGTGCTGGTTCGGCGGCAGTGTTGTATCCACCGTGGCAATTATCGCATTTATCCGGAGTTTCCAGGTTGGAAACCTCCTGTGGTTGGGTACCCGGCTGCATGATGTCAGTAGGTACGATATCGGCTGCTTGTGCTTGGCCAAAAATGAGCCCCGCAATCGCAATCCCCATTGCTAAGCGCAGCATTTTGCTTCCCCTTTTTTTGATGAGCTTATGATGACATTTTACCCTTATCCAAAGGACATCATCCATGCTGTGACATGGGTCAATTTTAAAGAAAATTTATAAGAAAAATTGATAAATTCTTACTTGTCGTGCGGCG
>JAOUMF010000073.1 GCA_029881615.1 Alphaproteobacteria bacterium
GGGGCACGGTCAAGACCAATCCGCTGACCCTGATGACGCCGATGGAAGGCGTTTTCGCGGCGGGGGACATCATGCGCGGCGCCAGCCTGGTGGTCTGGGCGGTGCGCGACGGGCGCGACGCGGCGAACGGTATCCATGCCTGGCTGCAACAGCACCGGGACCAGTCAACAGCCTCCGCTTCCTGAACGGACGACAAGGAATATCGATATGAGTGATTTCATCAAGTCCTGGAACGAAAACGCCGCAAAATTGACGGCGGCTCATGCCTATCATCCCTCGCAGGAACATGATGCCTGCGGCGTCGGCCTGGTGGCTTCCATCGACGGCAAGCCGCGGCGCGAGGTGGTTCTGGCCGGCATCGAAGCGCTGAAAGCCGTCTGGCATCGCGGCGCGGTGGACGCGGACGGCAAGACCGGCGACGGCGCCGGTATCCACGTCCAGATTCCCCAGGACTTCTTCAAGGAACATATCCGCCGCACCGGGCACGAGCCCGACAAGGGACGCCTGGCCGTGGGCATGGTTTTCCTGCCGCGCACGGATCTCGCCGCGCAGGAACGTTGCCGTTCGATCGTGGAGTCGGAGATTTTGCGGTTCGGCCATCGCATTTATGGCTGGCGGCAGGCGCCGGTGAATGTCGAAGTCATCGGCGAGAAGGCAAACGCCACCCGTCCCGAGATCGAGCAGATCATGATCTCGAACGAACGGCATGTGGATGACGCGCAGTTCGAGGTCGATCTGTACGTTATCCGCCGGCGTATCGAACGCGCCGCGCTGCAGGAAAACATCACCGATTTCTACATCTGTTCGCTGAGCTGCCGGTCGGTTATCTACAAGGGCATGTTCCTGGCCGAACAGCTGAGCGACTTTTATCCCGATCTGCTGGATGACCGCTTCGTGTCGAACTTCGCGATCTACCATCAGCGCTATTCGACCAATACCTTCCCGACCTGGAAGCTGGCACAGCCATTCCGCGTGCTGGCCCATAACGGCGAGATCAACACGCTGCTGGGCAACGTCAACTGGATGAAGAGCCACGAGACGCGGCTGGACGATCCCGCATTCGGCGAACATGTGGACGATCTGAAGCCGATCATCCAGAACGGCAGCTCGGATTCATCGGCGCTCGACGCGGTATTCGAAGTGCTGGGCCATGCGGGACGCGACCTGCCCACGGTAAAATCACTGATGATTCCAGAGGCCTGGTCGAACAGTAAAAGCATCCCGGAAGCGCATCGCGAATTCTATACCTATGCCAGCGCGGTCATGGAACCATGGGATGGACCGGCGGCGATTTGCGCCTTTGGCGGAAGCTGGGTGCTGGCGGGCCTGGACCGCAACGGCTTGCGGCCGCTGCGCTATACGGTGACGCGCGACGGGCTGCTGCTGGCGGGTTCTGAAACCGGCATGGTCTATGTCGACGAATCGAATGTCGTCGAAAAGGGCCGGCTGGGGCCGGGCCAGATGATCGGCGTCGAACTGCGCGAAGGCAAATTGTTTCACGACCGGGATCTTAAGGATCGCGTGGCCGCCCAGCGCCCCTATGGCCGCTGGGGAGAGCATATCAAGCATCTCGAAAAGCTGGTCGACAAAACCCCGGAGACCGGTGATGGGCTGACCCTTGAAAACCTGCTGCGACATGAAGTGGCGGTCGGCTGGTCGATGGAGGATGTGGAACTTCTCCTTCACCCGATGGTCGAAGACGGCAAGGAAGCAATCGGGTCGATGGGCGATGACACACCGATCGCGGTGCTGTCGAGCGCCTATCGTGGTGTCCATCATTTTTTCCGTCAGAACTTCAGCCAGGTAACCAACCCGCCGATCGATTCGCTACGCGAACGTCAGGTCATGACGCTGGCCACCCGCTTGGGCAATCTGGGCAACGTCCTGGACGAGGACGAAAGCCAGCTCGATATTATCGAACTGCCGTCGCCGGTTTTGTTGAATGGCGAATTCGAAGCGATTCGCAAACATATGGGCAAGACCGCCATTGAAATCGATTGCACCTTCGCCGTCGCGGACGGCCCGTCGGCCATGGCGGACGGGTTGAGCAGGATTCAGAGCGAGGCCGAGGACGCGGTTCGCGGCGGTTGCACCCATGTCATCCTCAGCGACAAGGCAATGGGTCCGGACCGGGCGCCCTTGCCGATGATTTTGGCCACCGGCGGCGTGCATACGCATCTGGTACGCCGCGAGTTGCGCACCTTTACGTCGATCAATGTGCGCAGCGCGGAATGTCTGGACGTGCATTATTTCGCGGTTCTGGTAGGGGTCGGCGCGACAACGATCAACCCCTGGCTGGCGCAGGCGGCGGTCGCCGACCGGCACGGCCGCGGCCTGTTCCGCGACATGACGCTGGATAAGGCATTACGGAACTACAAGAAGGCAACCGACGAAGGGCTCTTGAAGGTGATGTCCAAGATGGGCATCGCGGTCATCAGTTCCTACCGCGGTGGCTATAACTTCGAGGCGGTAGGACTCAGCCGTTCGCTGGTCGCCGAATTCTTCCCGGGCCTGCCCAGCCGGATTTCCGGGATCGGGCTGCATGGCATCCAGCGGAAGATATCGAAGCAGCATGCGCGCGGTTTCCAGGAAAACACCGTTGCACTGCCGATCGGTGGCTATTACCGCTATCGCCAGGGCGGCGAGCCCCATAGCTGGGAAGGCAACGCCATCCATACGCTACAGCGCGCCGTAGCCAGCGATTCCTATGGCATCTACAAGCAATATTGCGAACAGCTTCGCGATCTGCCGCCAATTCACCTGCGCGATCTGCTGGATTTTCACCCCACCGGCGCGGCCGTGGCGGAAGGCGAAGTCGAGTCGATCACCGAAATTCGCAAGCGCTTCGTCACGCCGGCAATGTCGCTGGGCGCGCTATCGCCTGAAGCACACGGCACCCTGAACATCGCCATGAACCGGATCGGCGCCAAGTCGGATTCCGGCGAGGGCGGCGAAGATCCGGCGCGCTACAAGCCGAACGCCAATGGCGACAATCCCAATTCTGCGATCAAGCAGGTGGCGTCGGGCCGATTTGGCGTGACGGCCGAATATCTGAACATGTGCCGCGAGATCGAGATCAAGGTCGCCCAGGGCGCCAAGCCCGGCGAGGGTGGACAGCTTCCCGGCTTCAAGGTAACCGAGATGATTGCGCGGTTGCGCCATTCAACGCCCGGCGTGATGCTGATCTCGCCGCCGCCGCATCACGACATCTATTCGATCGAGGATCTGGCGCAGCTGATCTATGACCTGAAGCAGATCAACCCCGAGGCCAAGGTCTGCGTGAAGCTGGTATCGCGTTCCGGCATCGGCACCATCGCTGCCGGCGTCGCCAAGGCCAACGCCGACATCATCCTGATATCGGGCCATAACGGCGGCACCGGCGCGTCGCCGCAGACCTCGATCAAATATGCCGGCCTGCCCTGGGAGATGGGTCTGGCCGAAGTGCATCAGGTATTGACGCTGAACCGCCTGCGCCATCGGGTGCGGCTGCGTACCGACGGCGGCATCAAGACCGGCCGCGACGTGGTGATCGCCGCAATCCTGGGGGCCGAGGAATTTGGGGTGGGCACCGGTTCGCTGGTGGCCATGGGCTGTATCATGGTGCGCCAGTGCCATACCAACAAATGCCCGGTCGGCGTCTGCACCCAGAAGCCGGAACTGCGGGCGAAATTCACCGGCACGCCGGAAAAGGTGGTGAACCTGTTCAGTTTCATCGCCGAGGAGGTTCGCGAAATTCTGGCTTCGCTGGGCGCCCGTTCCATCAACGACGTGATCGGCCGCACCGACCTGCTGGCCCAGGTCAGCCGTGGTTCGGAACATCTGGATGACCTCGACCTGAACCCCCTGCTGGTGCAAACCGACACTGGCGGACACCCCAGCTATTTCTCGCTGACCGGCCGCAATGAGGTGCCTGAGACGCTGGACGCGCAAATGATTGCCGATGCCGGCCCGCTGTTCGATGCGGGCGAAAAGATGCAGCTTACCTACAATGTCCGGAATACGGATCGCGCGGTCGGCACCAAGATGAGCTCGAAAATCACCCGCCAGTTCGGCATGACGGGGCTGAATCCTGGCCATCTGACCATGCGATTGCGCGGCTCGGCCGGCCAGTCACTGGGTGCCTGGACCGTGCAGGGGATGAAGCTGGTGGTCTTCGGCGATGCCAACGACTATGTGGGCAAGGGTCTGTCGGGCGGCGAAATCGTGGTGCGGCCGATGGTGTCCAGCCCGCTGGTCTCCAACGAAAACACGATTATCGGCAATACGGTGCTGTATGGCTCGACCGCCGTTAGCCTGTTCGCGGCAGGCCAGGCCGGTGAACGTTTTGCCGTGCGCAATTCCGGCGCCATCACGGTAATCGAGGGCTGCGGCTCGAACGCCTGCGAATATATGACCGGCGGAACGGCGGTGATCCTGGGACCGGTCGGCGACAATTTCGGCGCCGGCATGACAGGTGGCATGGCTTTCGTCTATGACGCGGATGAGGATTTTGAAATCCGCGTCAACCCGGACTCGGTGGTCTGGCAGCGCATCGAACCAGGCCACTGGGAAGATCAATGCCGGGCGCTGGTCAAGCGCCATGTCGAGGAAACCCATTCGCGCTGGGCCGATCAAATCCTGCGGAACTGGGACGTCGAGAAGCAAAATTTCTGGCAGGTCGTGCCAAAGGAAATGCTGAACCGGCTGGAGCACCCGGTTTCGGCAGCCGGTGATGCCGCCAAGACGGCCTGACCGGTCTGCTCGAGTGTAACTTACCAGTGGCGCACGGGTCACGGTTGCGGATATAACCGTGGCCCATGCGCACGCTTTTCCACATATGGCTGTCGCCACAATGCCGCAAGGTTCGCCTTCAGCTGGCAACCAAGGCTCTCGACTTCGAAATGAAGGTCGAAAAGGTCTGGGACCGGCGTCCCGAGTTCCTGGCGGTCAATCCGGCGGGATCGGTGCCCGTGCTGGTCGAGCCCGACGGCAAGGTCATCGCATCGCATAACGCGATCGTCGAATATATCGAAGAAATCTATCCGGACCGGCCGCTGATCGGCGCCGACCCGGTGAAACGGGCTGAAGTACGCCGCATCGTCGGTTGGTTCGACGAAAAATTCGGGCGCGAAGTCACGGACAATCTGGTCGAAGAAAAAATCATGAAACGGTTCCTGGGCATGGGCGAACCGAACTCTTCGGCAATCCGCGCCGGCAACGCCAACATCCATCACCATCTTGAATATATCGGCTGGCTGATGGAGCGCCGCAACTGGCTGGCGGGCAACGAATTCTCGCTGGCCGACATTACCGCGGCCGCGCATCTGTCGGCGGTGGATTATCTGGGCGACGTCCCCTGGAACGACCACGAAGCCGCCAAGGAATGGTACATGAAGGTGAAGTCGAGACCCGCTTTCCGGCCACTGCTGGCTGACAGCATCCCCGGCTGGCCACCTCCGAAACATTATGCGGATCTGGATTTTTAGAGAGGCGACATGGCATCCGGTGGATCGAAAAAAGCTATCTATGCGGCCCTGGCCGGAAACTCGCTGATCGCGGTGACAAAATTTGCCGCGGGCGCCTATTCAGGTTCGTCGGCGATGTTCAGCGAGGCCGTGCATTCGCTGGTCGACACCGGTAACCAGTTTCTGCTGCTGTACGGCCTGAAGCGCGCCCAAAAGCCGGCGGACAGGGAACATCCTTTCGGCTACGGCATGGAGGAATATTTCTGGGCGTTCGTCGTGGCGATCCTGATTTTCGGGCTGGGTGCCGGTATTTCGTTTTATGAAGGCGTCAAGCGGGTCATGGAACCGCATGCGCTTGGCGACCCCCTTGTGAACTATATCGTCCTCAGCCTGGCCATCCTGTTCGAGGGTGGATCCTGGTGGGTCGCGTTCCGGGAGTTCCGCAAGGGCAAGGGCAAGCGTGGATGGATGGCGGAAATTCGCCACAGCAAGGACCCGACCAAATTCACCGTCCTGTTCGAGGATTCGGCCGCCATGCTGGGGCTGATCGTGGCGATGATCGGCATCGCGCTGGCCCAGTATCTGAACATGCCCGCGCTGGATGGGGCGGCCGCCATCGTCATCGGCGTAATTCTGGCGGCCACGGCGGCACTGCTGGCCTATGAATGCAAAGGGCTGCTGATTGGCGAAGCGGCGAGTCCGGCGGTCATTGCAAGCATTCGCAAGGCGGCATCGGCGCTGGAAGGCGTCGACGCGGTCAATGAGGTGCTGACCATGCATCTGGGACCAGAGGATATCCTGGTCAATCTGAGCCTGGATTTCACGAACGGCCAGTCGGCCGAACAAGTCGAGACCACGGTTTCCGGCCTGGAGCAGGCGATCAAGGCCAAACACCCGCAGGTCAAGCGTATCTTCATCGAAGCGCAAAGCACCGAGGCCCACCGCCTCGCGGCGCGGGAACAACAATCCGCCGCCGGCGAGACCCGGTAATTCGGCTGTCCGGGGACCGGCGAGAATCCAGTCCGAGCGTAAATAACGGGGCTAGTGTCGACCCACCGGATCAGCCAGGCAATCGCGCCCCGATATTACTTGCCGCCAAAAGGTTTGTTTCTTGCGCTTTCCTGTTTACGCACCTGACTACCCCGCCATCCAATATGGATCGCATTCAATGAAATCAGAACGATGATACCGAGTCCAAGGTAGAGTATGTCCATCATGATTTTTCCCCTATAACTGTCCCTAAATCTTATTTATTCCGGTTCGCATAACCCTGATTACCGAACCGGTATTCATACTAAAGGATAGTTATGGACGGAATGTGAACAGATATAGTGTCCATCCGGTAAAGAAACTAACGCCATGAAAAACAAACTGTTTTGCTTCGGTCTGGGCTATACGGCGCAAATGCTGGCCAGCCGGCTGGACGCCGCCGAATGGCGTATCGCGGGAACCAGCCGCGATGCCAATGCGCAACAGGCCATGTCCCGCCGGGGCTGGGAAGTTTTCCCGTTCGACGAGGGAAGGCCGCTGGCCGATTTTGCGGGCGCCCTGGCCGGAACGACTCATCTGCTGTCGTCGGTCCCGCCCGATACGGCCGGCGATCCGGTGATCGCGATGCATGGCAGCGACATCGCCGGCCTGAAGGACCTGAAATGGGCCGGCTATCTTTCCACCACCGGTGTCTACGGCGACAGGCAGGGCGGCGAAGTGGACGAAACTTCCGAACGCACTCCCGCGTCGGAACGGGGGCGACGCCGGGTCATGGCCGAAGACGCCTGGCTTGCCCTGTGGAAAACGCATGGCATCCCGGTTCATGTCTTCCGCCTGGCCGGCATTTACGGGCCGGGCCGAAATGCGCTGGAGACCGTGCGCCAGGGGCGCGCGCGGCGCATTCACCGGCCTGGGCAGGTGTTCGGCCGCATCCATCTGGACGACATTGTCCAGACTCTGATGGCTTCCATCGAACGGCCGAATCCGGGCGCCGCCTATAACCTGGTTGACGACGAATCGGCCCCGCCCGACGAGGTGATCGCCCATGCCTGTGAATTGCTTGGCGTCGACCCACCGCCCCTGCAGGATTTCGACGCGGTAAAGGACAGCCTGTCGCCGATGGCGCTGAGCTTTTATGGCGAGAGCAAGCGCGTATCCAACCGACGCATCAAGGAAGAGCTTGGCGTCCAATTGAAATGGCCAACCTATCGAGAAGGGCTGAAAGGTCTGCTATGAAGCGGCTATTTTCACCACCTCGTCGACAGCCCCCATCAATCGGGACAGGCTTCCCTCATCGGAAAGGCGGTGGTCGCCATTCTTGACCAGGGTCACAATCACATCCGCGGCGGTCAGCGATTCGGCCGTGC
>JAOUMF010000074.1 GCA_029881615.1 Alphaproteobacteria bacterium
GCCGCGGAATGCGAACGGCTGGAAAAGGTCGTCAAACTGATTCGCGATGCCGCGCCGAACCTGACGCTGACCGTCGATCCGGTCGAACATCGGGGTTTTGAATATCAGACGGGACTCAGCTTTACGGTTTTTGCCCGCGGCGTGCGCGGCGAGATGGGGCGCGGCGGACGCTATCATGTAGCCGGGAACGGTGAACCGGCGACCGGTTTCTCGCTGTTTCTGGACAGTGTATTGCGCGCGCTACCGCATCCCGACAATGGGCGCAGCCTCTACCTGCCACATGGCACGGATACTGCACAGGGCTATGCCATACGTGAACAAGGCTGGATTACCATCGCGGGGCTGGCCCCCGAATCCAATCCGGCAGCCGAGGCGCGGCGGCTTGGCTGCACTCATATCCTGCGGGATGAAGTCGTCGTCGAAGTTGACGACAGTCCCGACAATCAAACCTGAGGTCACAACGCAATGAGCAATGTGGTGGTCGTCGGCTCGCAGTGGGGCGATGAAGGCAAGGGAAAGATCGTAGATTGGCTCAGCGAGAGAGCCGAATATGTCGTGCGTTTCCAGGGCGGGCATAATGCCGGCCATACCCTGGTCATCGACGGCAAAACATACAAATTGAGCCTGCTGCCCTCGGGCATCGTGCGCGAAGGCAAGGTGTCCTTCATCGGCAATGGCGTGGTGGTGGACCCCTGGGCACTGCTGGACGAGATCGATCGCGCCCGCGAACTCGGTGTGGACGTGTCGCCCGAGCGCCTGAAGCTGGCCGAAAACGCGCCGTTGATCCTGCCGCTGCATCGCGAGCTCGATCAGGCGCGCGAGGCTTCCAACACCGTCAAGAAGATCGGCACCACAGGGCGCGGCATCGGCCCGGCCTACGAAGACAAGGTTGCGCGCCGCGCCATACGGGTCTGCGACCTGTCGGACCGCAAGGCGCTGGAAGCCAAGATCGATCGCCTGCTGGCGCATCACAATATCCTGCAGCGCGGCATGGGGCTGCCGGAGATCGACCGCAAGCAACTGCTGGGCCAGCTGCTGGAAATAGCGCCGCGCATTCTGCCCTATGCAACTAGCGTCTGGCAGGAACTGGATCGCGCCAACAAGGCAGGCCGGCGTATCCTGTTCGAGGGCGCGCAGGGCTTCCTGCTGGATATCGACCACGGCACCTACCCCTTCGTCACATCGTCGAACACCGTGTCCGGCGCGGCCGCCGCGGGTTCGGGCATGGGACCGGGCAAGCTGGGCTATGTACTGGGCATCACCAAGGCCTATACCACGCGCGTTGGCGAAGGCCCCTTCCCCACCGAACTGGAAGATGAAGTCGGCCAGACGCTGGGCGAACGCGGACATGAATTCGGCACGGTCACGGGGCGCAAGCGGCGCTGCGGCTGGTTCGATGCGGTTCTGGTGCGCCAGGCCGTCAAGATCGGCGGCATCAACGGAATCGCGCTGACCAAGCTGGATGTGCTGGACGGGCTGAAAGAATTGAAGGTCTGTGTCGGTTACCGGGTCAATGGCCAGGAATTCGACCATTTCCCGTCGTCCATGGCAGACCAGGCGGCGGCCGAGCCTATCTACGAGACCATGGAAGGCTGGAGCGAGAGCACCGAAGGCGCCCGTTCCTGGGCCGATCTGCCCGCCACGACGGTAAAGTATATTCGCCGCATCGAAGAGTTGATCGAAGCCCCGGTTGCGATGGTATCGACCAGCCCGGAACGCGACGACACCATCCTGGTGAAGGATCCGTTCGAAGGATAAGGCTACCCCGAAAACCTGTTTCGCGGGCCCCGTTTCGCGGGGACGCGCTTCATATTGTCAGGAGACTATTGTGAGCAATGTATTTCATATCGCCTTTCCGGTTCGCGATATCGCAGAAACCCGCCGCTTTTACGGCGAAATTCTCGGCTGCGGCGAAGGGCGCAGTGCCGACAGCTGGATCGATTTCAATCTGTACGGCCATCAGGTAGTCGCCCATCTCGATCCGGCCATGCGCGACGCTGTCGCGGTGCGTAACCCGGTCGATGGTCATGACGTGCCGGTGCCGCATTTCGGCGTGGTACTGGACTGGGACGAATGGCATAAGCTGGCCGACCGCCTGAAGGCCGCGGGCACCGAATTCGTCATCGAACCCTATATCCGCTTCAAGGGAGAAGTCGGCGAACAGGCCACCATGTTCTTCATGGATCCGTCAGGCAACGCGCTGGAGTTCAAGTCCTTCAAGGACATGAGCCAGCTGTTCGCGGCCTGAGAACATAAAGATCTACCTCTCCAGACAGATTTCAGCCCTGACGTGCCTTGCCCGTTCGCCGAGCTTGTACTCGGCGGCAAATGCCAACTCCTTCGCCCCGATGAGGCGATTGAGAAACATTTCAGGACCTGAACGCGGTAATGGAAATAAAAAAGGGGGCTTGCCGCCCCCTTTTGGATTATGAAAATTCGGCGATCGGCAGGCGCTGATCGCGGGCGGCATTGCGCATGTTCTTCTGCAGCTTTTCGAAAGCGCGAACCTCGATCTGGCGCACCCGTTCACGGCTGATATCATAGACCTTGCTGAGATCTTCCAGCGTCGACGGTTCATCCTTCAGGCGCCGTTCGGTCAGGATATGGCGCTCGCGCTCGTTCAGCGTGCTCATGGCGTCGGTCAGCAGCGCGCGGCGCTTGTCCATTTCGTCCGCCTCGGCGATCATGACTTCCTGGTTGTCGGACTCATCTTCCAGCCAGTCCATCCATTCGCCGTCACCGTCCTGGCGCAAGGGCGCATTGAGCGAATGATCGCCGCCTGACAGACGCCGGTTCATGCTGACGACATCCGCCTCGCTGACGCCCAGCGTGGTCGCAATCTTCTCGACGCTTTCAGGAGGCATATCGCCATCGTCGATTTCGCGCAGCTGTCCCTTAAGGCGTCGCAAATTGAAAAACAGCTTCTTTTGCGCCGCCGTGGTGCCCATTTTCACCAGCGACCAGCTATGCAGGATATATTCCTGGATCGAGGCGCGAATCCACCACATGGCATAGGTCGCCAGACGGAATCCGCGCTCGGGATCGAAGCGTTTGACCGCCTGCATCATGCCGACATTGCCTTCCGAGATCAGCTCGGCGACCGGCAGCCCATAGCCGCGATAGCCCATGGCGATCTTGGCCACCAGCCGCAGGTGGCTGGTCACCATCCGCGATGCCGCATCGGCATCCTCATGCTCCCGCCAACGCTTGGCAAGCATGTATTCTTCCTCCGGCTGCAGCATCGGAAACTTCCGGATTTCCTGCAAATAGCGCTGAAGGTTGCCATCGGGACTAACAACGATGCTTGGTACTGATGCCATGACGAGGCTGTCTCCTTGCTGTTCGGACCACATTATTGGCCCGGGCCATGGCCAGTTGGGCCACGGCAGGGTCTTATATCACAAAAACCTAATGTAGTGCGGAAATCTTGTCTTCAGCCTCCCGCCCCTCACTGCGAACAAACGCAGTACATCCTATATAGGTAGTGGTCATACGGTTTCCAAGATGTCGCACAGTTTTTTCATATCGTCGGGCAGTTCAGTCTCGAAACTCAACTCTTCCCCGCTTTCGGGATGTTCGAACGCCAGCAACCTTGCATGCAACGCCTGACGGGGGAATTCCCGCAAGGCCCGCACCACCTCGTCGGGCAACCCCTTGATTCGTCCCTTCGTGGCCCGGCCATAAAGCGGATCACCGACCAATGGATACCCGGCATGGGCCATATGCACCCGCACCTGATGCGTCCGTCCGGTTTCCAGCCGGCATTCGACCAGACTGGCCCAAACCCCGTATCGCTTCACGATCCGATAGTTCGTGGCGGCGGTTTTGCCCTTGCCTTCCCTTACCACCGCCATTTTCTTCCGATTCCGCGGATCACGACCGATATTACCCTCGATCCGATCCTGGCTGGGCATGGGCATTCCCCAGACCACGGCCAGATAGGCACGCTCGGCCGTGCGTTTTTCGAACTGGCGCGACAATGCGTGATGGGCGAGGTCAGTCTTGGCCGCCACCATGACGCCGCTGGTGTCCTTGTCCAGCCGGTGCACGATGCCGGGGCGGCGCACGCCCCCTATTCCAGACAGACTATCCCCGCAATGGGCGATCAGCGCATTGACCAAGGTCAAATCCGGGTTGCCGGGCGCGGGATGAACCACCAGGCCGGCCGGCTTGTTTATTACGATCAGTTCCGAATCCTCATACAGGATTTCCATCGGGATATCCTGCCCCACCGGTTCGTAAGGCGCGGCCTCCGGCACCTGCGTGGCAAAGGTCTGTCCGTGTTTGACCCGGTATGAAGGCTCGGTTATGGTCGCGCCGTCCGCGCTCACCCGCCCTTCCTCGATCAGCGCCTTAAGGCGGCTGCGGGAAAGATCGGGATGGCACGCGGCCAGGACACGGTCGAGCCTTTGCCCGACCTGGTCTTCCTCAATCCTGTGGGTCAATATTTTCGCTGGCGACGTCATTTCGGAGCCGACACTGGGCAAATCCATGCAAGCACTCAAATCTCTGGTAATTTTTCTGGGCGTACTCATCGTAATCGGGATGGGGGTTCTCGCCTACGGGATAATGCTGAAATTCGAAAAATGGCAGGCGAAAAAGGACGAAGAGGCCTCTCCGCCGTCTATTTCCGCTCCGGCGCCCGTCATTACAGGCGCCTGGACGGGCGATCTGCGGGTCACCGTCCCCGCGGGAGCACGGGTGAGCGAGACGATCGTCGCCGACGGCCGGATGATCGTACGGCTTTCCCTGGCGGACGACAGCCAGCGCTTCCTGATTTTCGATCTGGGCACGGGTCGGCAGTTGGGTGCCATCGACCTTCAGCCGGAGAGCAGCGCACAATGAACTTCGCCAGCGACAACACCGCCGGCTTTTCGCCGGAAATGCTTGAGGCCCTGGTCCGCGCCAACGAAGGCCGCGCCATGCCCTATGGAAACGACGATGTGACGGCCCGAGTCAAAGGCCGCATCGCCGAGATCTTCGAAACCGAGGTCGAAGTCTTCCCGGTCGCCACGGGCACCGCTGCCAACGCGCTGTCGCTATCGCTATTGGCGCCGGCATGGGGGGCTATCTGGTGCCACCCGGAAAGCCATGTAAATACCGACGAGTGCGCCGCGCCCGAGTTCTATACCGGCGGCGGAAAGCTGATCCCGGTGCCGGGGGAGCATGGCAAAATATCGGCGGACGGACTGGCAAAGTCGCTGGAATATGCCGGGCATCGCGGCGTGCATGAAGCCCTGCCCTCGGCCGTGACCATCAGTCAGGCCAGCGAAGCCGGAACCATATACACACCCGATGAAATCGCCGCGATTTCCGAACTCTGCCGGTCCCGCGACCTGGGCTTGCATATGGATGGCGCACGCTTCGCCAATGCCCTTGTTACATTGGATTGCAGCCCGGCTGAAGCGACCTGGAAGGCGGGCGTCGATATCCTGTCCTTCGGCGCCACCAAGAACGGCGCGCTGGCCGCCGAAGCAATCGTAATCTTCACCGAAAAACTGCGCAACCGCGCAGCCGAAATCGGCTTCCGGCGCAAGCGGGCAGCTCATCTTTTCTCCAAGATGCGGTTTCTGTCGGCCCAGTTGGATGTCTATCTGGCCGACGATTTGTGGCTGCGCAGCGCACGGCACGCCAATGCCATGGCGGCAGGATTGGCGAAGGGGCTGACCGCCCTGCCAGGCGTGCAATTGACCCACCCTGTGGAAGCCAATGAACTGTTCCCCGCGGTCCCGGCAGCTATTCGCGACGGATTGCGAAAGGATGGATTCGAATTTTACGACTGGCCCGACGCCGGCCCCGACGGCATTCGTCTGATCTGTGCCTTCGACACGCGCGAGGATGATGTGGAGGCCTTCCTGAAATCCGCCCGCTTCCACGCCGACGCGGCGGCGTAGGCCGTTCAAGGCAGATACTCGTCCTTCCAGCGCAGGACGATGTTGAACGAAATCGAAATGCGGGGTTCTTCCGACAGGTTGGGATGCACCAGATGATGCAGAAAGGCCGGCCATAGCAGGATTTCGCCCGGCTTCGGCAGAATGCGGTATTCCGGGTCGACCTGCGGATCGTTGCGAATGGCCAGCATGTTGGCCTGCGGACGCGGGTCGTAGAAGCTGATCGAGCCGGGATTGAGGTCGGACCGGCCGGGCAGTTTTTTCGGCTTGGCGGGCACCTGGACGTAATAGGTGCCGCTAAGCCAGCTATGCGGATGATTATGCAGATTATGGTAATCGCCGAAGCGGTTGACGTTGGCCCAGGCCTGAACGCGCCACTCCAGATCGTAGTCGATACCGGCTTCGCGGGCATAGTCCAGAACAGCCCGGTTAGCACAATCCTTCAGCCAGGCCACCGCCGGATGCTTGTCATCGAACAGATTGCCGGCCAGGTAATCTGTCGTCATGTCGGCCCGCGCCGCATCCAGCTTCAGCACATGTTCAAGAAGATGCGGATTAGCCTGTTCCGCCCCCGGCAGAGCATGACGCATGATCAGCGTCGGCCAAAGCTGCATGAATGTGGGTTTTTTGCTCATCCGCGCCCCTTCATCTTATCGGGAAAGGCCGCACAATCACGCAGATATGGCAGGCGCTCGCGGGCAGCCTCCACCGCCTCGCGCGAAATCGTGGCGACGATCAGTTCCTCACCGGCGCCCGCGCGAGCCAGATCATGGCCATCGGGGCCTACAATGCAACTGGCCCCCAGGTAATTCAGCCCCGCCTCTTCGCCCGCATGATTGGCATAGGCCAGATAGATACCGTTCTCGAAGGCCCGCGTCGGGATCACCTTGTGGGCAACATGGGGCCAGGCCGCACCCAGCGCCGTTGGCGCCACCACCAGATCAGCCCCCGCCTGCGCCACATTGCGTACCGCTTCCGGAAATTCAGCCTCGTAGCAAATGATCAGCGCCACCTTTAAACCGCCGAGTTCGAACAACGTATCGCCCGTGCCCGTGGTAAAATACTTCGCCTCCGCGCCCGGTGGCAGAACGCGTTTGCGATGAATCGCCAGGGTTTGGCCTTCGCCTGAAATACAGATCGCCGCGTTATACAAAACACCGCTGTCGCGCTCCGGGAAACCATAAACGACCGCCACGCCATGCCATTTGGCCAATTTGGCGGCCGCCCGCGCAAAGGCTCCGTCCCCCGGCTCGGCGCATTCAGGCAAGGCATCGCCTATATTGTAGCCGCTCATATAGAGTTCGGGGCACACAAGAAGCTCCACCCCGTTCGCGGCGGCCCGCGCCATTGCGGAACCCAGCCTCTCCAACCGGGTATCGGCGCCTCTCCCCACGGCCATGCTCTGAAAAATCGCGACGCGCAACTCAGCCCCCCGCCATCAGAATTTCACGGGGATAGTCGGTAAGATAATCGCTGCCCGTTTCCGTCACCACGATGGAATCTCCAATACGTCCACCAAGTTCGCCGTCGATGCTGATACCGCCATCCACTGCAAATGTCATGCCGGGTTGCAGTATTGTCCTGTCGCCGGCCTTCAGTTCCGGCGCCTCCAGGTAGGATACCCCGATCGAGCGCCCGGTGCGGTAGCCGGTCTCGTAGCCCCGCGCGCGGTAGATTTCGTTGGCGGCCTCAGCCACGCTTTCGGCCGTGACGCCCGGGCGGATCGCGGCGATGGCGGCCTGCTGCGCATCGATCGCGGCTTGCTGTACCCGCGCCGCCGCGTCCGATATCTCGCGCACGAAGAACATGCGGTCGAAGCCCAGCTTGTACTGCTTGAACTGCGCCATGTTGCAGAAACAGAAATAAACCGGGTCGCCGCGCTCCAGCCTCTTA
>JAOUMF010000075.1 GCA_029881615.1 Alphaproteobacteria bacterium
CGCCCCCGGGGCCAGCCCGCTGGCCGGCGTCGAGTGGCCGGGACGCGGTAAGCGGTTTTGTACCGTGGTTGGCATCCGCCGCCGGGCTACTCGGTGGGACCGCATGGCGCCACAAGCCCCGGATATGAAATCCGGGGCTCGATCCCGTCGCCACCTCCCTTCGCGCAAGGCTTCGGGAGGCGGGTCCCGCCATGCGGGGTGCTTGATGTCCTGGGGCGAGAGGGCTCCGCTACTCCCTTCATGACGTTTTGCTGCATCGCGGCTGCTCCGGCGCTCTATCGGGCCTGCATCGCGGCTGCATCGCAACTACACCGGTCGGGGGCGCATACCGTGCGGGGGCGCGCGCGGGGGGCCGGGAACCGGGAGTGGCGGCGATGCCCGGCGCGGGGGGCGGCGCGAATGTCGTCATTTTCCCCCTCGCGGCGGCGGGCGGGGGCGGTTTTAGGCCTTGCATTGCGGGCGTTCAGCCGTTATATCCCCCGCCATCGGCCTCAATGACGGGGCCGTGCCTTAACTCACACGCGGGTTTCGCGGGCCGGGCGCAAAATCGTCCAGACTCGCTCCGGTGCCGGCAAATCCGGCCAACTCCCGCGGCGGCTTAACCGGAAAAGGATCAAGATTATCATGGCGATACCCTCGTTCACCATGCGTCAGCTGCTCGAAGCGGGCGTGCATTTCGGCCATACCACGCGGCGCTGGAACCCCAGGATGGAATCCTTCCTGTTCGGGGTCCGCAACGGCGTGCATATCATCGATCTGGAACAGACGGTGCCCCTGCTGGCGCGCGCGATGGAGACGATTCGCGACACCGCTGCCGGCGGCGGACGGGTGCTGTTCGTGGGCACCAAGCGCCAGGCCAGCGACGTGGTCGCCGACGCGGCGGCGCGCTGCGGCCAGTATTACGTCAATCACCGCTGGCTCGGCGGCATGCTGACCAACTGGCAGACCATCACCAAGTCGATCAAGCGCCTGCGCGATCTCGAGAAAATGCTGGAAGGCGAGGCCCTGGGCCTGACCAAGAAGGAAATCCTGCAGCTGACCCGCGAGCGCGACAAGCTGGACCGCGCGCTGGGCGGCATCAAGGACATGGGCGGCCTGCCCAGCCTGCTGTTCATCATCGATACCAACAAGGAATCGATCGCGGTGCAGGAAGCCAACAAGCTGGGCATCCCGGTAGTGGCCGTGCTCGACAGCAACAGCAATCCCGACGGCGTGGCCTTCCCGGTTCCCGGCAATGACGACGCCATGCGCGCCATCACGCTCTATTGCGAACTGGTCGCGGGCTCGGTGCTGGACGGTCTGCAGGCCGAAATGATGAGCAGCGGCGTCGACGTGGGCGCGGCGGTCGAGGCCCCGGTGGAAGCGCTGCCGGTGGCCGACGAAGCTGCGCCAGCCGAGGAAGCCGCGCCGGCTGAGATCATGGCCGATGAGCCGGCCGCCGAGGAAGCTCCGGCTTCCGACGAAGCGGCGGCTGCCAAGGCCGACTGATTGCGGAAATGCGGGCCGGGCGCGGTTTCTGGCCGCCGCCCGGTTCCCGTTCCGCCCTAACCTGTACTACGATAACGCAAGGGGATATGAAGGATGGCCGAGATTACGGCTGCGCTCGTCAAAGAGCTGCGTGAAGTAAGCGGCGCCGGCATGATGGACTGCAAGAAGGCTTTGCAGGAAACCGGCGGCGACATCGAACAGGCGCAGGATTGGCTGCGCAAGAAGGGCCTCGCCACGGCCGCCAAGAAATCGGGCCGCGCCGCCTCTGAAGGGCTGGTCGGCATGATCACCGACGGCAAGTCCGGCGTCGCGGTCGAGCTCAATTCCGAGACCGACTTCGTGGCCCGTAACGAGGGCTTCCAGGCTTTCGTGCGCAACGTGACCAAGGTCGCGATGGCCGTGGGCGGTGACCTCGACAAGTTGAAGGCCGCCGACTATCCGGGCACCGGCCGGACGGTCGATGAAGAGCTGACCCACAACATCGCCACCATCGGCGAGAACATGAATTTGCGCCGTTCGGCCGGTCTGTCGGTCTCCAAGGGCGTGGTCGCCGGCTATATCCATAACAAGCTGGCCGACGATCTGGGCAAGATCGGCGTGCTGGTCGCGCTGGAATCCGACGGTGACGCCGGCAAGCTGGAAGCCCTGGGCAAGCAGATCGCCATGCATGTGGCGGCAGCCCGTCCGCAGTGGCTGTCGACTGAAGAAGTGGACACCGCCGCCTTGGATCGCGAGCGCGACGTGCTGAGCGAGCAGGCCCGCGCGTCGGGCAAGCCGGAAGAAATCATCGCCAAGATGGTTGAGGGCCGCCTGCGTAAGTATTATGAAGAGGTGGTGCTGCTGGAGCAGGTCTTCGTGATGGACACCGACAAGAAGATCGCGAAGGTCGTGGACGAGGCGGCGAAGGATATCGGTGCGCCGGTCAAGCTGAGCGGCTTTGTCCGTTTCGAGCTGGGCGAAGGCGTCGAAAAGGCGGCCGAGGAGGACTGATCTCCCTCGGTTCGCGCGACTATATCAATGCAGGGCCTGGCCGGTTGGCCGGGCCCGCTTCGAACTGGCCGGTAACGGCCCGGAAAGAAGGGAAATGCCCGACGACGCCCAACCGTCATACCGCCGCATCCTGCTGAAACTTTCCGGCGAGGCCCTGATGGGCACGCAGGAATACGGGCTGGAAGCGGAAACCGTTCAGCGGGTCGCCCGCGAAGTTAAAGCCGTGCATGATATGGGCGTCGAGGTCTGCGTCGTGGTCGGCGGAGGCAATATATTCCGCGGCGTCTCGGGCGCGGCCAGCGGGATGGATAAGGCCAGCGCCGATTATATGGGCATGCTGGCCACCGTGATAAACGCCTTGGCCATGCAGAGCGCGCTCGAATGCGTCGGGGTCAATACCCGCGTGCTGTCGGCTATTCCCATGCAAACCGTCTGTGAGCCTTATATCCGGCGGCGCGCCATGCGCCATATGGAAAAGGGCAGGGTGGTGATCTTCGGGGCCGGCACCGGCAATCCTTCCTTTACGACAGATACCGCCGCCGCGTTGCGCGCCTTCGAGATGAATTGCGACGTTATCATCAAGGCGACCAAGGTGGATGGCGTTTATAGCGCCGATCCGGTAAAAAATCCGGATGCGAAGCGTTTCGACAGGCTGACCTATCTTGAGGTTCTGCAAAAGGACCTGCGAGTGATGGATGCAACCGCGATCGCGCATGCTCGCGAAAACAATATACCGATTTTGGTGTTTTCGGTGCATGATGCCGGCGCACTGGTTGATGTTGTACAATCAAAAGGCAATTTCACCTTGATCGAGGATGGGGGGTGACCGATGGCTGAAGCAGTACTGGATACCGCGGATATTAAACGGCGCATGGATGGCGCATTGAAAGCACTGGCCGCTGAGTTCGCGGGCTTGCGCACCGGGCGTGCCTCGGCGGGCCTGCTGGAGCCGATTACGGTCGATGCCTATGGGGCGTCGATGCCGATTACCCAGGTCGGCAATATTGGCGTTCCCGAAGCCAGGATGCTGACCGTTCAGGTATGGGACGCCAGTCTGGTAAAGGCCGTCGAAAAGGCGATTCGGGATTCCGATTTGGGTCTCAATCCGCAGACCGAGGGCCAGACGATTCGGGTGCCGCTTCCCGAATTGAACCAGGAACGCCGCGCTGAACTGTCGAAAGTGGCTGGAAAATACGCCGAACAGGCGCGGATTGCCGTGCGTAATGTGCGCCGCGATGGCATGGAGACGTTGAAGCGGATGGAAAAAGACGGCGAGATTTCCGAGGATGAACATCGCTCGATGTCTCAGGTCTTACAGAAATTGACTGACGATCATGTCAAGCAAATCGACGATGCCTTCCACACGAAGGAACAGGAGATTATGCAGGTCTGACCGTATGGATGCTCTTCCCGCAACATACGGGGGCTCGCCGCCCCCCGCGCATATTGCCATAATCATGGATGGCAACGGGCGCTGGGCCGAAGCCCGGGGCCTGCCGCGCATTGCCGGCCATAAACGCGGCGCCGAGGCGGTGCGTAAAACGGTTGAGGCCGCGGCTCAGGCGGGCGTTTCCTATCTTACGATGTTTGGTTTTTCTTCGGAAAACTGGAAACGGCCGGAACGTGAAGTCGGCGACCTGATGGGGCTATTGCGGCTCTATCTGAAGTCCGAGATCAATGAGCTCAGGAAAAACGGTATTCGATTGACGGTCATTGGCGACAGGTCCCGCTTCGACGACGATATTGTCGCGATGATTGAGAAGGCGGAGGCTGAAACGGCGGATGGCGGACGATTGAATCTGATCCTTGCGCTGAGTTATGGCGGACGAAACGAGATTGTATGTGCCGCGCGCGCGTTGGCCGAAAGGGTGGCCGCGGGTGAAATTGACCCGGCCGATATAGACGAAAGCGATTTCGCATCCCATCTCCATACAGCGGGCATTCCCGATCCGGATCTGCTGATCCGCACAAGTGGCGAGCAACGCATCAGCAATTTTTTGCTGTGGCAACTTGCCTATACTGAACTGGTGTTCACTGACGTCTTGTGGCCGGATTTCGGATCCGAGGACCTGGCTGCCGCGATCAATGAATTCAACAATCGCGAAAGACGATATGGCGCAGCATTCGGCACCGTCTAGCCCATCCTCCCTTACATTGCGCATGATTTCGGCGGCCGTCATGATGCCGGTTATTTTCGGCGCGGTCTGGCTGGGAGGCTGGTTCTTCATTGTTCTTACCGCCCTTATAGCCGGTCTGATGTACTGGGAGTGGCAGGGGCTTTGTGGCGAGAGGGGGAACAAGGCGAACCTGTTCGCGCTTTTCTGTGCCACCGGGCCGGTTGTCCTGGCGATCACCGGCGGGCCGCAGACCCTGATCGGCTGGGGGTTGATGACCGTGGTGATCTTTATCCTCCAGAAATACAAACCGCGTGAATTTCTCGCCATCGGATTCGCCTATATTTATCTCGCCTGCATTAGCCTTGTCTGGCTACGCGGTCTCGATCAGGCCGGCATGGAGACGATGATCTGGCTGGGCATTGTGGTCGTGATGACCGATACATGCGCTTATTTTACCGGACGTTCGCTGGGCGGGCCGAAGCTTGCGCCCGCGATCAGCCCGAAAAAGACATGGTCGGGGTTGATAGGCGGGATTGTCGGCGCGGCGGTGGCCGGTGCGATCCTTGCTGGCTATATTGGAGTCAACATTGTGGGCGTGGCGGTTGTCAGTGGTGTGTTCGCCATTATCGCGCAAATTGGTGACCTGGCCATTTCGAAAGCGAAACGAATGTATGGTGTGAAGGATTCCAGCAATATTATACCTGGCCATGGCGGGGTGCTGGATCGGTTCGACGGTATCCTTGCGGCGGCGCTGGCGATGGCATTGCTTACCCTGCTGGGCGGAGGGAGTCCGCTGTCATGGCTGTAGTCATGCCCGAAGCCGTCCCCGGACGGCGTAGCGTGACGATTCTGGGCGCCACCGGATCCGTCGGGTGCAATACGATCGATCTGATCCGGCGTAACCCGTCGGACTTCAGGGTCGAGGCGCTGACCGGTGGCCGCAATGCCGCATTACTGGCGGAGCAGGCGCTTCTCCTGCGACCGCGTTTCGTGGCGATTGCCGACCCGGAAGCCTATGGCGTGTTGAAAAAGGCGCTTACCGGTAGCGGTATCGAAGTCGCGGCGGGGCCTGAAGCAATCGTAGCGGCGGCCGAGCGTCCGGCCGACTGGGTCATGGCGTCGATCGTCGGGGCGGCCGGCCTTGCACCGACCCTGGCGGCGGTACGCAGGGGCGGTATCGTGGCGCTGGCCAACAAGGAAAGCCTGGTTTGCGCCGGCGAGTTGGTCATGCGCGAAGTGGCGCGGAGTGGGGCGACCTTGCTACCGGTCGATTCCGAGCATAATGCCATTTATCAGGTATTCGATTTCGAACGGCGTGATGCGATCGAGGAACTGTTGTTGACGGCCTCGGGCGGACCGTTTCGCGAATGGACCCGGAATGCGATGGCATCGGTCACCCCGAAACAGGCTGTCGCGCACCCGAACTGGGACATGGGCGCCAAGATTTCCATCGATTCGGCGACCATGATGAATAAGGGGCTGGAATTGATCGAGGCCTACCACCTGTTCGCCATGCCGGAAGATCGCATTTCCGTTCTTGTTCATCCGCAATCCGTCATTCACAGCATGGTGCGTTACAGGGACGGATCTGTTCTGGCGCAGCTTGGACAGCCGGATATGCGTACGCCGATCGCCTACACGCTGGCGTGGCCAGACAGGATGGATGCGCCGGTGGGACGGCTGGATTTGGGAGCGCTCGGCAATTTGGATTTTGCTGAACCCGATATGGAACGTTTTCCGGCGCTCAGTCTGGCGCGTGACGCGTTACGCGCCGGTGGCACGGCACCGACAGTGCTGAACGCGGCCAATGAGGTAGCGGTGGCTGGGTTTCTGGCCGGGCGTATAGGATTCCTCGACATTGCCGGAGTGGTTGACCATATAGTAACGGAAATGTCGCATGGCGCGGCGGATTCGCTGGATGTCGTCCTTGCCGCCGATGCGGAGGCGAGGGCGCGCGCAGACGAATTTATCGCAGTAAAATCAACGTAACTCCGCGGGTAGATTAGATCTATGGATATGTTTGCGAATTTCGGCATAGCGCTGTTCTGGTTTCTGGTGCTGTTGACCCCGCTGGTTTTCGTCCATGAACTGGGGCATTTCCTGATCGCGCGCTGGAATGGCGTGCGGGTGGATGTATTTTCCATTGGCTTTGGCCCGGAGTTGTTTGGCTGGAACGACAAGACCGGCACTCGTTGGAAGGTCTGCGCTGTTCCCCTCGGCGGCTATATCAAGATGTTCGGCGAACATGCGCTGGAGGGCGCGGGGGAAGACGAAGAACCGCGGGAGATGACGGAAGAGGAGAAGAAAGTCTCCTTTGACCAGAAGCGTCTTTCGCAGCGCGCCTGGATTGTGTTTGCCGGTCCCGCAGCCAACTATATTTTTGCGGTCATTATAATGGCCAGCAGTTTTATGTTTCTGGGTCAACGGTTTACACCACCGGAAATAGGAACCGTGGCGGAAGGGTCGTCGGCTGCCGTCGCCGGACTGCGTCCCGGCGACGTGGTGTTAAGTATTGACGGCGCCGGCGTATCTCGGTTCGAGGATATCCTGATGAAAGTCGGGATGCGGCCTGGCGAAACGCTGGCCCTTGAGATCGAAAGGGATGGCTCGGTTATGAGCATCCCCGTGACAACGGATGTTGTCGAAGCCAAACAGATTGACAATACCGTTCAGAAAGTCGGCGATTTGGGTATTCGTTATCCCATGCCGGCCCTGGTCAGGGATGTCGTCGGTGGCAGTGCGGCCGACGCGGCAGGGCTGCAATCAGGCGATGTGATTGTCGAGGTCGATGCCGCCACGATCGAACATTTTGCCGATCTTCAGAAAATCGTCGCAGATTCGCCAGAAAAAACGCTGACTCTCTTAGTTCTCCGGGACGGGCGCAGGGTAACCCTGTCCGCGACGCCAGAGAAACAGCAGGTCACGCGGGCCGATGGCGAGGTCGTTGAGTATGGCATGCTGGGGGTCCGGGTCGACGCGGTCACGAAAGTGATAAAGCTTGGACCGGTCGACGCGGTCGGTGGCGCGGTCAAATGGGTCTATGACCTTACGTCGGGCTCGCTAATGGCGATCGGCCAGATGGTGATGGGCAAACGCGACAGCAGCCAGATGGGTGGTCCAATCATGATCGCCCAGGTTTCCAGCGAGGCGGCGTCGCTCGGGTTGGGCTGGTTTCTTCAGTTCATGG
>JAOUMF010000699.1 GCA_029881615.1 Alphaproteobacteria bacterium
TGCGGCTGGGTCGGAGAGGCCGAGGCGCCGCCGCTTCCCGGTGAGCGCATTTCCGTGCTGGTCTATGACGGCGAGTTGCGGCCCGATCCGCAGCTTGGTGGCCAGACGGTGTCGCTTGGCAAGGCGGCTCGCAATGGTGCCTGGCCGCAGGCCGGCGGTGGAACCCTGCACGCGGTTGGCCATGTGGAAGGCCCTTCGACCATTGGCCGTGCCGCCTGGCATGTGGATATCGGATCGAGCGCGGGTAGCCGGCGGCCAATGCTTGGCGGGCCGGTTATCGCCGACGGCCGTGTCTTCACAATGGATTCGAAGTTTCGTGTATCGGCCTACAGCGCGGATAAGGGCAGGCGCCTGTGGCGGGTCGAGCGGGAAACGGTAAAGCGCGATTGGGAAGCCTTTGGTGGTGGTCTGGCCTTCGCCGATGGCAAGCTCTTTGTCAGTACCGGCTATGGCGGGATTTCGGCCCTCAATCCGGATGATGGCGCGGTTCTCTGGAAAAGCGATCTGCCCGGCCCGGTCCGTGCGGCGCCCCTGGTGATGGATGGTCTGGTCTTGGCGGTTACCGTCGACAATCAGCTATTTGCCCTTGATGTGGAAACCGGCGAGCGCAAATGGCGTCACGCCGGGTTTGCCGAGACCGCGATGCTGCTGGGCGCGGCGACGCCGGCGGGTATCGACGGTACCGTGATCGTGCCCTATTCGTCCGGCGAAATATTTGCGTTGCGCAGCGCCGATGGCCGCCCGGCCTGGTCGGACAATCTGGCTGCCGTGCGCCGCGTTGACGCCGCCTCGGCGCTGGCCGATATTCGCGCCCTGCCGGTGACCGATGGCGCGCTGGTCTATGCGATCAGCCATTCCGGCCGTACCGTCGCCATTGACATGCGCACCGGTGCGCGGGCGTGGGAGCGCAATGTTGGCGGCGTGCAGACGCCCTGGATCGCCGGCGACTGGCTATTCATGGTCAGCAACGAAGCCCAGGTCATCGCGCTGACCCGCCGTGGCGGCAAGGTGCGCTGGATATCGCAACTTGATCGTTTTACCGACCCGGCGGACAAGGAAGGGCCGATCCATTGGTACGGTCCGGTGGTCGTTAACGGGACGATCTTTCTGTTCGGCAGCCACGGCAAGGGAGTGGCCCTGAACCCGGGTGACGGCTCGATCAGGGAGACATTTCAGTCGCCCGACGACGTGATGGCCATTGCGGTTGCCGATGGAACGCTCTATTTGCAGACGGAAGACGCGGATCTCTACGCCTACCGGTAAGCGGCGTGGCGGGGATGCCGCTGTAACGGAAACAAAACAATGACTTTCAGTGTCGCCATCATTGGCCGGCCCAATGTGGGCAAATCCACCCTGTTCAACCGGCTGGTGGGCAAGCGGCTTGCGTTGGTGGACGACACCCCCGGCGTTACCCGTGACTGGCGCGAGGGAGAGGGGCGTATCGCGTCCCTGCGCTTTCGCGTGATCGACACCGCCGGGCTGGAGGACGCGCCGGAAGGCTCGCTGGCCGGGCGCATGCGCGGCCAGACCGAGCAGGCCCTGCGCGTCGCCGACGTGGCGCTGTTCCTGATCGATGCACGGGCCGGTGCCACCCCGATGGATGAACATTTCGCCGATCTGCTGCGCAAGGAATCCACCCCCGTTATCCTGGTCGCCAACAAATGCGAGGGCAAGGCGGGCGAGCCCGGGTTGCTGGAAGCCTTTAGCCTTGGCCTTGGCGATCCGGTGCCGATCTCGGCCGAGCATGGCGAGGGCATGGGTGATCTGTTCGAGGCCCTGTTGCCTTATGCCGACGCGGCCGAGGCCCGCGCCGCCGAGGCGGGTTTGCAGGTCGACGAGGGCGAAGACCTGGTTGAAGACGAGCCGATGGATGACGACGAAAAACGCGGGCCGCTGCAACTCGCCATCGTCGGCCGGCCCAATGTCGGCAAATCCACGCTGATCAACAAACTTCTCGGCGAGGAGCGGCTGTTGACCGGTCCCGAGGCCGGCATTACCCGCGATTCCATCGCCGTC
>JAOUMF010000700.1 GCA_029881615.1 Alphaproteobacteria bacterium
CAGCCAGGCATGGATACCGTTCGCCGCGTCGCGCCCGTCGCGCACCGCCCAGACCACCAGGCTGGCGCCGCGCATGATGTCCCCCGCCGCGAAAACGCCTTCCATCGGCGTCATCAGGGTCAGCGGGTTGGTCTTGACCGTGCCCCAGCGGGTTACCGGCAGTTCCGGTTCGCCGAACAGCGTGGGCAGGTCTTCCGGGTCGAACCCAAGGGCGCAGATCACCAGATCGGCGTCGATGTTGTGAGCCGAACCGTCTATTACTTCCGGTGTCTGGCGACCGGAAGAGTCCGGCGCGCCGAGCCGCATCTGCTCGGCCCGCACCGCGCGGACCGACTCGTCGCCCAGGAAGGCGACCGGCTGGGTCAGCCAGACGAACTCGACACCCTCTTCCTCCGCATGGGCCACTTCGCGCATCGAGCCAGGCATGTTTTCCCGGTCGCGGCGATACAGGCATTTCACCGATTTCGCGCCCTGGCGCGTGGCGGTGCGCACACAGTCCATCGCGGTATCGCCACCACCGATTACGACAACATTCTTGCCAGCCGCGTTCAGCCGGCCGGAATCGAAATCAGGCACCGTATCGCCCAGCCCCCGGCGATTGTTCGCGGTCAGATAGTCCAGCGCGGGTACGATTCCTTCCAGCCCGGACCCCGGCGCGTGCAGTTCGCGCGCGCGATAGACGCCGGTTGCGATCAGCACCGCGTCATGCCGCTTGCGCAGTTCGGCCAGCGAGGCATCGCGGCCGACTTCGAAATCGGTGTGGAAGGTTACGCCACCCTCGGCGATCAGTTTTCCGCGGCGCTCGACGATATCCTTTTCCAGCTTGAAGCTGGGGATGCCGTATACCAGAAGGCCGCCGACGCGGTCGTAACGGTCATAAACATGAACCTGATAACCCTCGCGGCGCAGTTCCTCGGCGGCGGACATGCCGGCCGGGCCGGCCCCGATAATACCGACCGATTCCTTGCGCTCCCTTGCCGGATTGGCGGGCTTTACCCAGCCTTTTTCCCAGGCGGTGTCGGTGATGTACTTCTCTACCGACCCGATTGTCACCGCGCCATGACCGGATTGCTCGATCACGCAGTTACCTTCGCAGAGTCGGTCTTGCGGGCAGATGCGGCCGCAAATTTCCGGCATGTTGCTGGTGGCCGACGACAGAGCGTAGGCTTCCTCCAGCCGACCTGAAGCGGTCATCATCAGCCAGTCGGGAATGTTGTTGTGCAGCGGGCAGTGGACCTGGCAAAAGGGCACGCCGCATTGCGAACAGCGCGAGGCTTGCTCGGCGGCCCGCGGCGGCTCGAATTCGCGATAGATTTCGTCGAAATCTTTGCGGCGCTCATCGGCGGTCCGCTTGTCCGGCATATGCTGGTCGGTATCGGTGAATTGCAGCATGCCAGCCCAATTGGCCGCGGGCGTCTGTGATGCGGCCTCGCCGGCCCCCTTGGTCTTTTTCGTCATCTGTCTGCCCGATTGGTTACGCCCCTGGATCCGGCACGGCCGGTCGGCATTTGCGGAGCAATTCAAGCCGCGCCCCCTGCGCGGATGGGCAGCTATAAAGGAAGAAACACAGACAGGCGAGCAAAAAAAGCATTATAGGTCATATTTACTGACCTATAATGCTTGTCGACGCCTTTTTAGAGCCGCCGTCCCTTCCCGTCAGGAAAATTTCACCCGAAATTTAGTTCCGTTTCGGTCCTTTTGCCGTCCGGGGGAAAAGTAGCGATATCGGAAACTCTGTGGCATAAGCGTTCACCGGCAACCCCAAATCCAGGGTGGGACATAGAAACGTGGTTCTTTTTCATCTTCTGATCCTGGCAATTGTCCAGGGATTGACCGAATTCTTGCCGGTAAGTTCGTCCGGACATCTGGTCCTGACCTCGCGAATCCTGGGGTGGGAAGATCAGGGAGTCGCCATCGATATCGCGGTCCATGTGGGCACCCTGCTGGCGGTCATCATTTATTTCTGGCGCGATGTCGCGCGGGTTGCGGGCGGTACGCTCCGGCTCGTCACT
>JAOUMF010000701.1 GCA_029881615.1 Alphaproteobacteria bacterium
CTTCAAGGAAGGCAAGGTTGACATGACCATCGCGGCCGCCGGCGCGGGCCCGATCAAGGGCATGGAGGCGGCCATCGCGGGCGGAATCAAATTCATACCGGTAATCGACAACGACATCGCCCGCGCTGCCCTGCCACGCACGCGCTTCACCGTGATCGACCCGGCCAAGCCGCTGGTGGGCGTGCTGACGCCAACAATGTTGAACATCTATGAATATGTGCTGTTTGCGAACGCATCGGTCAGCGACGACGTGGTCTACAAGGTCGCCAAGGCAATCTACGAAGGCAACGACGCCCTGCAGGCAACCAGCCCGCTGTGGAAAAGCTACAAGCCGAACAACATCGCGGCGGCCTTTGACGGGCTGGATTATCATCCCGGCGCGGCCAAGTTCTTCAAGGAACAGGGGTTGATGCAGTAATGCGTACGCCGGTCCATACCGGCGGCGACCCTTACCAATGAACGGCGGGAACGGCTGGCCAGGCCGGGCGGGCCCGCCGGTCGGGGCGGCCATAAGCCTGGTCGCGCTGACGCTGGCCGGCCAATTGCCGCTACATCTGGGGCTGCTGATTTATACCGAACAGATCCTCGCGGCACTGTTGGGGCTGGCGCTGTGCGCCTGTTTCCTGACACGGCCGCTGGGCGCCTGGGGGGCTGTCGGGCGGCTGACGGATGGAGTGTTCGCAACTGCCGGCCTGTGTGTGGGCTTCTATCTGGCTTACCGTTACCCGGTATTGTCGACCGAATATTACACCAACAAGACCGAAGCGGCCGCAATCGGGCTCTTGCTGATTCCGCTGACTCTTGAAGGCGTCCGGCGCACGGCGGGACCGGCGCTCGCCGTGGTTACGCTGGCCTTCATGGGTTATGCGCTGATCGCAGACATGGCACCTGGCCAATTGCAGGGTCGTGCCATGGAGCCGACCAGTCTGGTCGCTTTCAGCGCGGTGGACAATGTGGCGATTTTCGGATTGCCGCTGACCATCGCCGGCACCGTGGTGGTGATGTTCGTCGTCTTCGGCCAATTGCTGCAGCAAACCGGGGGCGCGAACTGGTTCACCGACCTCGCCACTTGCGCGGTCGGCCGTTACCGGGGCGGTCCGGCGAAGATCGCGGTCGTGGCGTCCGGGCTGTTTGGATCGATCTCGGGCAGCGCGGTGGCCAATGTCGCTTCCACCGGCATCCTGACCATTCCGATGATGAAGAAGGCCGGTTTCCCGGCCCACCGCGCCGCCGCCTACGAGGCCGTGGCATCGACGGGAGGGCAGATCGCGCCACCGATCATGGGCGCTGCCGCGTTCCTGATGGCGGAGTTCCTGGAACTGACCTATGCCGAGGTAATCGCCGCCGCGGCGATTCCCGCGGTGCTGTATTATTTCGCCGTGCTAATGACCGTCGATATGGATGCGGCGCGGTTGGGCGCGGCGGCGCTGCCGCGCGATCAGGTGCCCCCCGTCACCCGGGTACTTCGCGGCGGATGGTTCTATTCCCTGCCTTTCGCGATGCTGATCTTCGCACTGTTCGCCTGGAATCTGGGACCGGCGGAAGCGGCCTTGTGGGCCGCTGCGACATTACTGGGCGCTGTCGGGCTGTTCGGGCGCGGCGAACAGCGTATCACCCCGGCAAAATTATGGCGGACGCTGGCCAACGGCGGGATCGCGGCGGTCGACGTGATTCTGGTGGGCGCGGCCGCCGGCATCGTCATCGGCATCCTGGAAAATACCGGCCTGAGTTTCGGGCTTACTTACCTGCTGGTCGGGCTGGCCGAGGGAGAATTGTGGATCATGCTGGTGGCCACCGCCGTGATCTGCGTCCTGCTGGGCATGGGCATGCCGACCACCGGCATCTATCTTCTGGTGGCCACGCTGGCCGGACCGCCGCTGATCGAACTGGGCATCCACCCTTTGGCGGCGCATATGTTCGTGCTTTATTTCGGGTTGATGTCGATGATCTCGCCCCCGGTGGCCATTGCCGCTTTCACAGCGGCCAGCATCGCCGGAGCCGGCCCGATGAA
>JAOUMF010000702.1 GCA_029881615.1 Alphaproteobacteria bacterium
GCCCGGCAAGACCCGCAACCCGCACGACCTGACGCGGACCCCCGGGGGTTCCTCCAGCGGTTCGGCCGCGGCCGTGGCCGCGTCGATGACGCCGCTGGCGGTCGGATCCCAGACCAACGGGTCGGTGATAAGGCCGGCTTCCTTCTGCGGCGTGTTCGGGTACAAACCGACGCAGGGGCTGATCTCGCGGCATGGCGTGCTGCGGCAGTCGCCGCCGCTCGACACCGTGGGCGTCTTCGCCCGGTCGCTCGAGGATCTGGCGCTGATCGCCGGGCCGCTGATGTCCTATGACGACCGCGATCCGGCCATGCAGCCGCGGACCGCGCCCCAAATTGCGCGGATCATGGCCCAGGAACCGCCCGTGGAGCCGGATATCGCCTTCGTCCGCACGCCGGTATGGGGCCAGGCCGAGGAAACCACCAAGGACGCCATGCGCGAGCTGATCGAACATTTCGGCGGCCGCATAGCCCTGGTGGACCTGCCGCCCGATTTCGAGGCGGCGCTGGAAACCCAGCGCACGATCATGGAGGCCGACCTGGCCTACAGCTTCGCCCGCGAATACAGGGACGGCAAGGACAAGATCAGCAAGGTGCTGTGCGAGATGATCGAACGCGGACAGAAGGTACTGGCGACCGAGTACCATGCCGCCATTGCCCGCGCCGAGGCGTTCAACCAGGAACTCGGCGAAGTATTCCAGGAATATGACGCCATCCTGACCCCGTCCACCGCCGGCGAGGCGCCGGTCGGACTGGACAAAACGGGCAGCCCGGCCTTTTGCACGCTCTGGACCCTGTGCGGGGTTCCCGCCATCAATCTGCCTGTCCTTCAAGGGCCCAACGGCATGCCGCTCGGGGTACAGCTGGTCGGGCCGCGTCACGACGACGCCCGGCTTTTCAGGAATGCCCGCTGGCTGCTGGGCCAGCTGGAGGATTGACCTCTCCGTGAGGCGCGGCGACAGGCCGGTTATTCGATTGATTGCCTTTTTCGCGCGAAAAACGCAACGAACCCGCATAAGTAGCGCTCCATATCGAAATTTCCGGTCTTTCTTTCAACGGCGTCTTTACAGGGCGCCGTTTTTCGATTTATAAGCCGCCCCCTCATCGAACAGCGCATTAGCGCATGGAGCCATGAATGCTGAAGAGCGAACGCAACATAGACAGGAACGACGTCCGGCCAGGTAGCCGGCGCGGCGGTCTTGCGTTCGGGGTCTTCGGCTAGCATCCGCTCGTCGGCCCCGCATGCCGGGGCCGCAACTCTCCTGACAGAACGGAACCGGAAATCCTCGGATTTCCAATGAGATACCGACGGGGTTCGTGCGTCCGCACGGCCGCTGGAGCGAGTTATGTACGAGCAGATTTATGCATGGTTGGCGACGCAGTTCGCCCAGAACGAAGTGTTTGCAGGCCTGATCGGCGCATCGGCCCTCGGCTCCGCCATGTTCCTTGCGCGGTCCGTTCCGGCCACCTTGTGGCGGCTTGCCGTCCGGCTGGGCTCGGTGACGCTGGAAGTCGACAATACCGATCCCGGCTTCGATTGGATCCGGATATGGCTGTCGCGGCATCCTTATGTGCGTCGTAGCCGGCGCCTGCGGTTGTCGGGCCGCCATCGGCGGGTTGACGCCCGGAGCGCAGGCGAGCACGAGGCATGGGATCTTGTGCCGGGCGAGGGCCGGCATGTGTTCCTGCATCGCGGCCGGCCGGTGGTCCTGAGCTACAGGGTGGACGAGGAAAACTCGAAAGGTCCCTTCCTGCGGCAAAGCTTCCACCTTCGAACCGTGGGCCGCAGCCAGTTGTTCCTGCGGGACCTGGTATCGGACGCCGCAAGCCTTTGCCGGCGGGACGACCGCGTCGATGTTTACGATTTCCGTGAGAATTACTGGCAATTGTCCTCCAGCAAGCGCCTGCGTTCGATGGAATCGGTGATCCTGCCGGTCGGACAGAAGGAGCGGCTGGTACGGGACGCGAAATGGTTTTTCGGGGCGGCGAACTGGTACGTCGAGCGGGGCGTGC
>JAOUMF010000076.1 GCA_029881615.1 Alphaproteobacteria bacterium
CGCGCAACGCTGGTGGGTGAAACCGGCCTTTTTGCTGTTCGATCTCCTGCCGCTGGACCCAACCAACCCGATGGCGGCCAAGACCATGGTGGATGTGGTCAAGCAAGGCCGCCCCCTGGTTATCTTCCCGGAAGGCCGCATTACGGTGACTGGCGCGCTGATGAAGATTTACGAGGGGCCGGGCACAATCGCCGACCTGTCCGGCGCCGCAATTCTGCCTGTTCGTATCAATGGCGCGCAATACACGCCGTTTTCGAGGCTCAAGGGCAAGCTTCGCCTGCGCTGGTTCCCGAAGATATCCATGACCATCCAGGAACCGCGCCGCATCAAGGTCGACGCGGCGCTGAAAGGCCGCCGTCGCCGCGAGGCCGTGGCCCAGTGGCTTTACGATGTGATGACCGAGACGGTCTTTCAGACCGGTTATCGCCCGCAAACCCTGTTTGCGGCGCTGTTGGAGGCCCGCGCCATCATGGCGGCGACGTGCCCATCCTGGAGGATGTGCAGCGCAAGCCCCTGACCTATGACCGCCTGATAACCGGTAGTCTGGTGCTGGGACGCAAACTGGCCGATCTGGGAGGACCCGAAGAGCGGCTGGGGTTGATGCTGCCCAATACTTCGACCGCCGTCGTTGCCTTTTTCGGGCTGCAGGCATTTGGCAGGGCGCCGGCGATGCTGAATTTCTCAACCGGGCCAGGGCCTATGCTGGCGGCTTGCCGGGTGGCCGAGGTGCGGCGGGTGATAACCTCGCGCCGCTTCGTGGAAATGGGCGGGCTGGAAGAACTGATCACCGCATTGGGACGCGAGGTCGATGTCGTCTACCTGGAAGACGTGGCGGCGGAAATCGACTGGCTGGACAAGCTGCGAGGCTTGGCTTCCCGGCGTTTCGCGGGCCGCATCCATGAACGCGCGGCCGGTTTCCGTGGCGCCGACGAGGCCGCCGCGGTGCTGTTCACCTCGGGCTCGGAGGGTAGCCCGAAGGGTGTGGTGCTGAGTCACGCCAATCTGGAGGCCAATCGTCATCAACTTTCCGCCTGTATTGACTTCAACCCCAGCGACCGGGTGTTCAACGCCCTGCCGATCTTCCATTCCTTCGGGCTGACGGGTGGCACGCTGTTGCCAATACTTTCCGGGGTGCGGACCTTCATGTATCCGTCGCCACTGCATTACCGCATCGTGCCCGAAATGGTCTACGACACCAACGCCACCATCATGTTCGGCACCGATACCTTCCTCACCGGCTATGCCCGTTCCGCCCATCCGTATGATTTCTATAGCCTGCGGTACGTTTTTGCCGGGGCCGAAAAGGTGAAAGACGAAACCCGGCGGGTCTGGGCCGAACGGTTTGGCGTTCGTATCTTCGAAGGCTACGGCGCCACCGAGACAGCGCCGGCGTTGGCCACCAATACGCCGATGCATTACCGCGCCGGCACGGTAGGCCGCCTGTTACCCGGTATCGAGCCCCGCCTGATTCCCGTCCCGGGCATCGACGAGGGTGGCCGGCTGGAAGTGAAAGGCCCCAACGTCATGCTGGGCTATTTCAAGATTGACAATCCGGGCGTGCTGCAGCCGCCGGAGGGTGGCTGGTACGATACCGGCGATATCATATCGATCGATGCGGATGGTTTCATAACCATCCAGGGCCGCGCCAAGCGCTTCGCCAAGATCGCCGGTGAAATGGTCTCGCTGACCGCCGTGGAAGGTTACGCGGCCACCGCCTGGCCGGAAAATGCCCATGCCGTTGTGGCAATTCCCGACGAACGCAAGGGTGAGCAGTTGATCCTGGTCACCGACCGTCAGGACGCGACCCGCGAAGCATTATTGGCGCAAATCCGCGCCAGCGGTGGGCCGGAACTTGCCTGCCCGCGCGATATCGTGGTGGTCGCGGAAGTGCCGATGCTGGGTTCGGGCAAGACGGATTATCCGGCGGTGGCGAAACTGGTGGAATAATTCCTTACCGCGGGTCAGGCAGCCGATTCAACGAAGGGAAGGCGGATGATGAAGCGGGCGCCGGCGGGTTTGCCGTCGGTGCCGGGGATATTTTCCGCCCTGATGATGCCGCGGTGCGCCTCGACGATCTGTTTCGAGATCGACAGGCCAAGCCCCGAATGAGTACCGAATTTCTCGCCCGCCGGACGCTCGCTGTAAAACCGGTCGAAAATGGCCTCCAGTTTTCCTTCCGGCAGGCCCGGCCCTTCATCTTCGATCAGCACCTCAACCATGTCGTCGGCCAGCCCGGCGATAACGCGAATCTTGCCATCCGGCGGGCTGAAACTAACGGCGTTACCGATCAGGTTATGGAATATCTGGACCAGACGGTCTTCCATTCCATTTACCGTCAGACCGGATTTCCGCCCTAATACCAGCACGAGTTCCGGCGCCTTCTTGCCACTCGACGTGGTCTCATACATGTTGGCCAGCGTCGTCAACATGGCGGCCAGATCGACTTGGGACGATTGGGCCCGGCTCAACTCCGCGTCCAGCCGCGAGGCATCCGCGATATCGGTAATCAGGCGATCCAGGCGACGAACATCATCCTGGACGATCGCCAGCAATTGCCGCTGTTTTTTCTGATCTTTCACCCGCGCCGCGGTTTCCACCGCGCTTCGCAGCGAGGTCAGCGGATTTTTCAGCTCGTGGCTGACATCGGCGGCAAAGCGTTCGATGGCATCCATCTGGGCCTGCAGTTCCTGGGTCATCGCGCGAAAGCTGCCCGACAGATCGCCAATTTCATCACCCCGGCGGGTCAGGTCGGGAATGGGATGGTTCTGGCGGCCGATATCGCGTCTGACTTTTTCCGCGGCTTCCGCCAGGCGGCGCACCGGCCGTGCGATGGTTCCCGCCAGATATATGGATAATAGTGTTGTGACCAGCAACGCGACGGCGAACAGTTGCAATACGAAAAACCGAAGTTCGCGCACGGCCCGGTCGATATCGTCGCCGTTCTTGGACAGCATCAGCGCGCCAAGCACCTGGCGATAGCGCTGAACCGGCACCGCGGCGGAAAGGATATAATTGCCGCCGACTTCCGTTTGCCGCAATCCGTTAGTTGCCTCGCCGCCGAGGGCATGCATGACTTCCTGGTAATCGGCGGCGCTCTGCATTGGGGCCTCGTGATAAGGCGGCAGGTCGCTTCGCCGCGGCAACCAGTCAAGCATGTCGATCAGAGGGTCCAGAAGCGGTCGCTTGGCGCTAAGGGGCGGCAGCACCTGGATATGGATGATGCCGCCGCCGGCAACCAGCAGCCGGCTATCGGCGGCCAGTCCGCCATCGGGCAGAAACAGCCGGGCGCGAACCGCGTTCGATTCGCTAAGGCGTCGCACGATCTGCTGGGCCGGCGGAATATCCAGCACCTGGTCGCCACTCAGCGTCGTGGCGATGGCGCCCTCGCCAATCGCGCCCGCGAACACCTCGCCCTGGGTTTTCAAGGCTTCCAGTTCGGTTTCGATAAGGCTGTCACGATACTGGCCCAGGGATAAAAAGCCGGCCACGGGGATCAGCACGGCAATGAAATTCACAGCCAGGATCTTCCTGGTCAGCGGCGAAATCAGCCGGTTGTCACTCGTCCGGGCCCGTTTTTTCGTGCGGGGCCGCCTAAATGTTACGGGCCGCTTCTTTGTTGATCCGCCCTCGCGCGAAGGCCGATCATGGTCGACACGCAATCCCGACGAATCATCTTTTTCGACCGGGGAGGCATCCTGTTCTGAATTGTCGTCGCCGAGGGCAAGCTTCTTCGCGTCGGGCGTGGTGTCATCCTTCGCGCCCTCTCTTTTAACTTCGGCAGTGTCCCATTCTGGTTCTGCCTTCATGCCTCTCGATATCGATATCCTACGCCGTACAAAGTCTCGATATGCGCAAAGTCATCGTCCGCTACCTTGAACTTCTTGCGCAGCCGCTTGATATGGCTATCGATCGTGCGATCGTCCACATAAATGCTTTCGCCATAGGCCGCGTCCATCAACTGATCGCGGTTTTTTACATGGCCTGGCCGTTGGGCCAGCGCCTTCAGCAGCAAAAATTCCGTCACCGTCAGCGAAACCGGTGCGTTTTTCCAGGTGCAGACATGGCGGTCTGAATCCAACACAAGGTCACCACGGACCAGCAGGCCCTCGCCCTTGGATTCGCCCTTGTCCTCGCCGACTTCAGTGCGCCGCAAGAGGGCGCGTATCCGTTCAATCAGCAGGCGTTGCGAAAACGGCTTGGTGATATAGTCGTCCGCCCCCATGCGTAATCCGACGACCTCGTCGATTTCATCATCCTTCGATGTCAGAAAGATGACCGGCGTGGCCATGGTCTTGCGCATGCGTTGCAGCAATTCCATCCCGTCCATGCGGGGCATCTTTATGTCGAGGATCGCAAGGTCCACGGGGCGTTGCACCAAACCGCGCAGCGCCTCTTCGCCGTCAGAATAAGACCGCACCTGATAACCCTCGGCTTCAAGGGCCATGGACACGGAAGTCAAAATATTACGGTCGTCATCGACCAAGGCAATCGTCTGGTGCATCTGGCTTATTCTCCACGCCGATTACAAACACTATACCCTTAATATTGGGTAGCGCGCCATGTTTACACCGCCCTGTGACGGAAATAGGGCTGATTGGTGTTTATTCCCGCTCCTCTTTAAGACGATGCGGCGATATGTCATGCCCTTTCCCAGAGTCGATTGACCTACATTTCAAGGATGTATTGCAGGCATTCAAACTGGACGATCTCACCACCCGCCGGAATGGCGTTTTTCGGGCGGGCGGCTTCATGACTCGACGCAGGATCAGCTCCATGCCGACTGGCATGGTGATTGCGGCGCTGGTAATAATCGGGCTTGTGGCGTTCGTTGCGCTGTTCCTGTTCGGCGGATCTGCCGAGGGCGCCTTGCCGACGGTGCCGGCAGTCACCTATGCCCCGTGATGACCCTTCCGGGACGTTTTCCGACGCACATTCGATTGACCGCGGCGATAATCGTCGTTTACTGTCCCGCCTGATGGTTCTCCCGCATGGGAGACGAAGAGGGAACGGCGGTGCGTCCAGCAAATGGACAATTCCGCGGCTGCCCCCGCAACTGTGAGCGGCGAGTTCCCGTTCCATATGGGCCCCCAAGGGGCTCGGCCACTGGGAAACCGGGAAGGCTGGAACGGAAACGGCGACCCGCAAGCCAGGAGACCTGCCATCCCCCGGGCCACGCGCCGTCCGGTGGAACCTTTACGGGATATCGCGCAATCCCGCACGACAACACGGAGGGTGATATGTCGCGCTTGATATCGGGTCTGGGAGAAAATACGTCGGTCGCCACGGAACGGGCTTCGGCGGCAATCGTGGCGGCTTTGCTTGGATTTTTCATTCTGTACGGGGTGGGTTTCGCTCAGATGTCCCACGAGACGGCGCATGATACGCGCCATGCGACCGGCTTTCCCTGTCACTAGGACAGCGACATGATCACGCGAACGCTGCTGACCGGCCTGCTGGCCGGGCTGGCAGCCGGCATTGTCCTGACGCTGCTGTATATCGGCAAGATTCAACCTTTGATCCTTGCCGCCGAAGGTTATGAACACGGCGCCGATCCCGAATTATCCGCACCGCTGAAGCGCCTTTTCGATACTTTCCTGTTCAATATCCTGAACGGCGTCGGGTTTGGGTTTCTGCTGGCGGCCATTCTGACGGCGCGGGACCGGCCAACGGGAATCCAGCATGGCGTATTATGGGGCATCGCGGGATATGTGGCTTTCGTTTTGGCCCCTGCCGCCGGCCTGCCGCCGGAACTGCCCGGCAGCATAAGCGCACCGCTTGAAGCACGACAGTTCTGGTGGCTGTTCACGGCCGTGACAACCGCGGGCGGTCTCTGGCTGATGGCGCTACGGTCGCATCGTATGCTGAAGGGCATCGGCGTTATTTTGCTTTTGCTTCCCCATATCGTGGGCGCGCCGCATGCGGATGCATATGGCGAAATGTTGCCTGCTGAACTGGCGGCGGAATATGTTGGCGTAACGCTAGGCGCGATGGCCTTGTTCTGGGCCGTGTTAGGCGGAGTCGCGGGTTGGGGGCACGACCATTTTTCGGACGAGGCTAAAGCAGAAGTAGCTGCATGACGGACGATCTTGCACCGGCGCTTCAATGCAGGCGGATCATTCGCGCCGCCCCTCGCGCGGCGCTTGCCACGACCTCGGTCACGGGGAAGGGGGGCGTTGATGGACCCTGGCCCTATGTTTCGCTGGTATTGACGGCCTGCGATATACAGGGAAGTCCATTGCTGCTGATTTCCGATCTGGCCGACCATACGCGTAATATCCGGGCCGACGCCCGCGTGTCGCTGCTCTATGACGAAACCGCCGGGTTGGACGATCCACTGACGGGCGCGCGTGTCACCCTGCAGGGCGAGGCCGAGCAGGTCGAGGACGACGATCTGATGGAAATCTATTTGTCCCGCCACCCCTCGGCGAAACTTTACGCTGAATTCAGCGACTTCCATATGTTCCGCATACGCCCGTTACGCGCCCACCTGGTCGCGGGCTTCGGCCGCATTGCCTGGGTTGACGAGAAAGACCTGCTGGGAGCCGTTTAAGAGCCCAGGATTCCCCATGCCACGGCCAGCACTACCGCATAGCGCGCCGCCTTGCCTATTCCGACCAGGATTACGAAAGGCAGAAACGGCACCCGCAGCACGCCGGCGGCGAAGGTTAGCGGGTCCCCGACTATGGGAACCCAGGCCAACAGCAGCGACCATACGCCGTATTTGCCAAAGCGGTCCCCCGCTCGCGACAACTGTTCCGCCGAAAAGGGAAACCAGCGCCGACCGGCCCAATGCAGGCAGAACCGCCCCAGCGCCCAGTTCACCACCGCGCCCAGCGTATTGCCGACGGTCGCCAGCGCGAACAGCAGGGTAACGTCGAACCCATCGGCATTGCCCAGCGCCACCAGCACCGCCTCCGACGACAGGGGCAGCAGGGTGGCGGCCAGGAATGCGGTCAGGAACAGCCCCGCATAGCCGCCCGATATCAGGTCGGCCTCGGTCATTCGGTGTAATTGATCAACGGAGAGGGTTGTCGGGAAGTGTTACGCCAACCATACAGTCGCGAGTCACCAGCTTTGCCAGGTCTTCCTCGCTCATGCCCTCGGTGCCATTGGGCCGCATCGGCAGGACCATGTAACGCAGTTCGGCCGTGCTGTCATGGACTCGCACCTCGACATCATCGGCGATGTCGGTGCCAAATTCAGCCAGCACCTTGCGCGGTTCCTTCACCACGCGGCTGCGATAGGCGCGCGACTTGTACCAATCGGGCGGCAATCCCAGCAACAGCCGCGGATAGCAGGAACAAAGCGTGCAAACGATGACGTTATGAATGTCCGGCCCATTTTCCATCGTTACGATCGGAATGGTTCCGGCATCCACGCCCAATTCGGCCGCGGCAGCGTTGGTATCTTTCAGCAATCGCGCCTTAAAGTCCGGGTCGACCCAGGCGCGGGCCACCACTTTCGCCCCGTCGGCGGGATTGCGGGAATCGATGTCCTCGAGGACGCGGCGAAATTCATCAGCCGTGAAAATGCCCTTTTCCGTCAGCAGTTCACCGACCGCCAGTTCCAGCAACTGATGATGGGTCAAAGCCGAGTCCTCGATATCCGGCTGGAAGGGATGCGGCTGGCCGTGGGGGTGGGAATGCCCGTGCGAATCGCTCATGCCGCCACCTCTTCGGCCGCTTCCAGCCAGTTTTCGTATATTTCCACGTCCAGTGTAT
>JAOUMF010000703.1 GCA_029881615.1 Alphaproteobacteria bacterium
TGGTCCAGCGGCTGCGATACCACCCCGCCCAGCACATCGCGATAAGTCACTGTCGCGGCCTCCAGATCCGGCACCGCGATGGCGATATGGTTCAACCGTCCGATCATGTTCCACTATCCATTTACGTAAACATACCCCATCAATAGGGGATGAGACCGGTGCCATGCAACACTGCGATAATTGCAGGGATATCCGGGCGAGCCCGCTAGACCCGCACCAGATGCACGTCGATCATCGGTTTCTTGCCGCAGAGCGCGCGGATCGAGCGGCGGACGGATACGCGGGCGGCTTCCCTCACCTGGGAGTCGTCCCTGGCCCGCGCCTTGGGCAGATCCTCGACGGCGGCCAGAACGGCGTCTTCGACCTCGTGCGCGATTTCCGGTTCCACGTCCTGATCGAACACACCATTGACCGCGACCATCGGCGTGCCCTTGACGCGGCCATCGCTGTCCACAACGACGGTGACCACGGCCGAACCGTTCCAGGCGGCCCGGCGGCGGTCACGCAGCGCCGCGCTTTCCATCGGGATCAACCGATTGCCGTCGACCGCGATACGGCCATGGGGAACCTCGTCCACCACGGTGGCGCGGCCGGGCGCCAGACGCACCGCATATCCGTTGCGCGCGCCCACCGGTTCGGGCACCTGGCATTCGCGGGCCAGTTCCGCATGGGCGATCAGGTGGCGCGCCTCGCCATGCACCGGCACGGCGATTTTCGGACGGACCCACTGGTACATCTGAATCAGTTCATCCTTGGCCGGATGCCCGGAGACATGAACATGCTTGTCGCGCGCGGTGACCACATCGATGCCCAGGGAGGCCAGCCTGTTGAGCAACCGCCCGATTGAACGCTCGTTGCCGGGAATCTCGCGGCTGGAGAAGATCACCGTGTCGCCGGGATCCAGGGTAACCTCGGGGTGATCGTCGTCGGCGATGCGCGCCAGCGCCGAACGCGGCTCTCCCTGGCTGCCGGTGCAGAGCAGCAACACCTCGTTGCGCGGCAGATAGCCGATCTCGGAAACCGGAACAAAGGGCGGCAAGTCTTTCAGATAGCCGGTTTCCTGCGCCGATTCGACGATGCGATCCATGGACCGGCCGACCAGCGCAACCCGCCGGCCATTGGCCTTGGCGGCACGGCAGACGGAATCGAGACGCGCCACGTTGGAGGCAAAGGATGCGACCGCGACCCTGTTCTTCATGGTGCCAATCAGGTCGACCAGATTATCGCGTACATCGGCCTCAGAACCCGACGTGCCCGGCACCAGCACGTTGGTGGAATCGCAAACCATGGCCAGCACGCCTTCGTCGCCGACGCGCATCAACGCGGCCTCGTCGGTGCTGGGGCCGACCACGGGATCTGGGTCCAGCTTCCAGTCGCCGGTATGCAGCACGGTGCCGGCGCCGGTGCGGATGACCACCGCGTTGGGCTCGGGAATGGAATGGGTCAGCGTAATCAACTCGATCCCGAAGGGGCCGACGTCGAAGGTGCCCGACATGGGAACCTCGGTAATCTTCGCGGCCCTCTCCAGCCCTGCCTCGGCCAGCTTGCGGCGCAGCACGGCGGCGGTGAAGGGCGTGGCGTAAATCGGACATTCAAGCTGCGGCCAGAGCCAGTGCACGGCGCCCAGATGATCCTCATGGGCATGGGTCAGCACCAGCCCGGCGAGATCCTTCTTGCGTTCGACGATAAAGGACGGGTCGGGCATGATGACCTCGACGCCGGGCGTCGAATCGTCGCCGAACGTAATGCCCAGATCGACCATCAACCATTTGCCGTCATGGCCGTAAAGATTGAGATTCATGCCAATCTCGCCGGCCCCGCCCAACGGCAGGAAGACCAGGTCCTTGGAACCCAGCCCGTCGATGTCAAAATTTTCTGTCATTTATCCGTATTTCGGCGGTGAATAAGAATGAGACCATGGATCGTCAGATCCCGGTCTATATGATCGAACAATGTGGTCGCCTCGGCGAACATGGGCGCCAGTCCCCCGGTCGCCACGACGG
>JAOUMF010000077.1 GCA_029881615.1 Alphaproteobacteria bacterium
GTGCTGATTATACTGATCCTGGCCTTTGTTGTTTACAAGCTGATTGAAATTCGGCGCGGAGAATCGGATCTCGGCTTTCAGCGGCTTACCGAACCGCTATCGTTCATGCCCACCCGCACGGCTCTTTTCGCACTTACGATTTCGTACATCTTCTTCGTCGATTGGGGCGGATTCACGATTACGACGTTTATCTTTTTAAGCACCACGATGATGCTGTTGAACCAGGGGCGAAACTGGAAGTTCATCCTCTCCCTGGCCGCCATCCTTTCAATCGGCGGTTATTTTCTGTTCGTTTATGCGTTCGAGGTCCGATTCCCTAAAGGACCCTTTGAAATATTGATGGCACAGGTGCTTTGAGATGGAATTCGATCCCGGCCTTTTCATAGACCTTTTCGTCCGTATGTTCGGTTTCTGGTGGGTGATCCTGCCGGCCATCCTGCTGGGCCTTATCGTCGGCGCCATTCCAGGCTTCAGCGCCGCCAACACCATCATCATCCTGTTGCCCATGACGCTGTCGCTGGACCCGGAAATCGGGCTGGTCTTCATGGTTGCGATCTACGCCTCGTCACGCATGGGTGCCGGTATCCCGGCAATCCTGGTGAATATCCCGGGCACCGCGGGCGCAGCGGCGACGCCCCTGGACGGCTACCCCATGACCAAGCAGGGGCGCAGCCACCAGGCGCTGGCTATTTCCTTCGTCTCGTCGGTGGCGGGCGGGTTGCTGACAACCATCGTGGCGCTGCTCGCCATGCCCTGGCTGTCGCAGGTCGCCTATTACCTGCACAGCGTGGAAATGATCGTCATCATGCTGTTCGGTATATCGCTGATCGCGTCGATCGCCGCGCGCGACACGCTGAAGGGTCTGATCGCCGGCTTTCTCGGCCTGATGCTTGGCTCAATAGGGGCCGACGTTGTCCACGCCACGCCGCGCGGGACGATGGGCTTCCTCGAGCTCTATGACGGCGTACCGCTGATCCCCGCACTGGTCGGCTTGTTCGCGGTTTCCGAAGCGTTCGTGGTGATAGAGCGCCGGTCGATCCTGTCCGACGAAGGGCAGAAGCTGATGGAAGACGCGGGCTGGGCGGAGACGTGGGAAGGCGTGAAGCTCGCCTGCTCGAAATGGTGGCACATCACCTGGACCAGCATGATCGGGCTGATTATCGGGGTGGTGCCCGGCGCCGGCGCTTCGATCGCCTCCTTCGTCGCCTACCAGCAATCGCGAACCTATTCCAAGACGCCCGAACTTTATGGCACCGGCCATGTGGAAGGGCTGGTGGCCCCGGAATCGGCGAATAACGGGGTCACATCGGGCACGCTGATCCCACTGCTGGTGATCGGCATTCCCGGCGGCGCAACGGCGGCGATCATGCTGGTGGTGCTGCAATATCACGGGGTAACGGTCGGGCCCGACCTGTTCAATGACAAACCGGAACTGGCCTATGCGCCCTTTACGGCGATGGCGGTGACCTATTTCCTGATGATCTTCACCATCCTGCCGCTGGCGCGGTACATGTCAAAGGTAACGGTCGTCTCGACCACCTACATGGCGCCGATCATCATTTCCTTTACCCTTGTCGGCGCCTTCGTGTCGCGCGACTACATGTTCGACATGTACCTGGCGCTGGCCTTCGGCGTGATTGGTTATGTGGCGCGCAAGACCGGCTATCACGTGGCCGCGATATTGATCGGCGTGATCCTGGGGCCGCTGCTGGAAACCTATTTCCTGCGCGCGCTGCAGATCTCGCAGGGCGACATCATGGTGCTGTTCTCATCAAAGCTGGGCAATGCGCTGTGGATCGGGCTGTTCCTGTCGGTCGGCCTTTCGCTCTATTTCGAAAAGCGCAAGAAACCCGGAAAGGTGGCCGATGGGTGACAAACAGAATCACCTATTCCAACCCGGCTTCGGCATAAATCTGCCTGGCCTCGGCCGAGCCCATGAACGCCAGAAGCGCCTGGGCGGGTTCTGTCGCGCCGGCCAGCAGCCCCGCCGCATAGGTGGTCGTTTTCCCTATTTCCGCCGGCAGGGGGCCAACCAGCAATACACCGGCGCCTTCGAATCGCCTGATCTCGGTAATCTGGCCAAATCCGATTTCGCACGCGGCCTTGCCCTCGGCCAGACGCACCATCACATCCGCACCGGTGGGAAAACGTTCGACTTTCGATTCAATCCGGTCTGCGATACCGAGGTGATCCAGCAACTTGACTATATGAATTCCGCTGGAAGCCGTATTGTAGAATACCCCATCAGCCGCCAACAGTGCCGCCTTGACGGCCTCAACAGAAGAAATATCGGGAGGCGCCACGTCGTCACGAACCGCGATGCCGGCCGTCACCGAGCCAACGACAACATCCTTGCCCCGCAGGACATATCCAGCGGCCCGGCAATCGCTTATCAGAGCAACCGGCGCGACAAGCAAATCCGCGGCAGCCTTGCCCTTTTCGACACGCTCACGCAGAACCGGCGCCGGGGCAAAGGTGATGTCGACCATGCATCCGGTCTTGTCGGTGAAATATCTAACGCAGCTGCCGATGCCCTGTTTCGGTGCACCGGCGCTCAATATCCGAATCGCAGCAGACATGAAATCACCTACCTCCATGTAGGAGAGGATCATACTACCTATTGCCATCGATCACGATCTGGCAATTTCAAACCTATGCCAATTCAGGGAACCGGGACATGCAGAACATAGACAAGTCGAAACTCGCCCGTAACGTCAAGCGTCTCGGTCATCTGAACATCCCCGGCGGCGGACAAGTCGTCGTGCACGGGCAATATGCCTATATCGGCCATATGGATCCGCCGCACGGCACCACGATCCTGGATATTTCCAATCCCGCCGACCCGAAGATCGTTTCGCAAATCACCCTGCCCGACAATTATTCCCATACCCACAAGGTGCGGGTCGTCGGCGATTTGATGTTCACCAACTACGAACAGTTCAATCGCCATTTCCTGCGCAAGGGCGACGCCCTGCCGGACGCGCGCAAGAAACTGGAGGCCAGCCTGGGCCGCGCGCCGACGGATGATGAACTGGCGGCCGAAGTGGGCGGCGTAAAGGCTTCCGACATCGCGGAGCTGGATGCAGCCCGCGAGCGCGGCTACCACGATGGCGGCTTCTGCATCTACGATATTTCCGACCGCGCCAACCCCAAACGCCTGTGCCACAAGAAGACATATGGCTTCGGTGTCCATCGCTTCGACGCCGACGAGAACTACGCATACATATCCACCGAAATGGAAGGCTATATCGGTAATATCCTGGTGGTCTACGAATACAGCGATCCGACTGACCCGAAAGAGGTTGGGCGCTGGTCCATGCCCGGCCAGCATCTGGCCGGCGGCGAGGTTCCGACCTGGAAGGGATACCGCAACCGCCTGCATCACGCGATGCGGGTCGGTGACGAATTATGGGCTTCCTGCTGGCACGCAGGGCTGAAGGTACTCGACGCGTCGGATATCGGGAACATCAAAACAATCGGCGAATATGACTACCACCCGCCGATTCCCGAACCGACCCACACGGTCATGCCGCTTGAACAGACCATAGACGGCAAGCGCATCGCGGTTGTCGTGGACGAAGAACACGGCGGCAAGGCGCCGGGGCAGTTGCACGGTTTTATGTGGACCTTCGACGTCACGGATTTGAAAGATATCAAGCCGCTGGCGATCTGGGATCTCAGCGAGATGGACTCGCCCTACAGCCGGGCCGGTGGAGGACGTTTTGGCGCGCACCAATATCGCGAAAAGCTGGATTCCACCCTGGTCTATGTCACCTGGTTTTCCGGCGGCCTGCGCATCGTCGATGTCGCCAACCCGTCAAAACCGACCGAAGCGGGCTTCTACATTCCCGAACCGATCAACGGATTCCTAAGCCCGCAAAGCAACGATGTCGATGTGGATGGGAACGGCCTGATTTACCTGCTGGACCGAAATGCCGGCCTCGATATCCTTGAATTCACGCCGTAAGGGCGTGACGCTACTCCGCGACCGTGGGGCGCAAGGCGGGGCGCGAACGCGCCACCCCCACGGTCGTCACGCACAGCAACAGGATGGCGCCGATGGCGTAGAACACTGCCTCCGGATGGCCCATATCGACCAACCAGCCCAACAATACAGGACTTATGGCCCCGCCGATATTCAGCCCGCCGGTAACGAAACCAAAGACACGCCCCGTTGCGCCGGCCGGGGTAATGGCGCGGGTCATCAGGTCACGGGCCGGCCGCATGGTCCCCTGCACCACGCCATAGACCGCGAACAGCAGGGCAATCAACATGGCCGGCATCTGAAAAGCGCCCACCGGCGCAATCAGGAAAGCAGAGACACCAAGCGCGATTGCCGCCAACAGCCCATGGCGTCTGGTACGGTCAGCCAATGGCCCGCCCAGCAACACGCCGGCCGCAGCGCAGACCAGGAATATTTCCAGCGTCCAGACCGCTGTTTCCAGATCCAACCCCTGATGGGCAACCAGGGCGGCGACCGAAATCGACTGCATGCCCCCGGTGGACATGGCGATGAACACATAAAACATGAACATGGTCAGCACCGGTGCCGAGGTCAGAAGGCCGGCCGTTGCGGGCGCGGGTTCCGGTTTCCCGCCGCCGCTGGGGACCACGGCGCGGTCATCGCGCAACAGCGATACCGCGGACCACAGCACCAGCCCCACCACCACGGCAAGTACGCCGGCGAACAACAGGGCGCCGCGCCAGCTCGTCAGGCCCGACAGCAGGACCATCAACACCGGGGCGGACATAAACCCCACATTGCCCGTGAAATTGTGAAGGCTGTAGGCCCGGCCCATGCGGGCCTCATCCACCGAAGCGTTCATGATGGCGTAATTGGCCGGATGAAAAACGCTGTTGCCTACCCCGGCAAACGCCGCCATCGCCATCACGGTCCAGTAGGAAGATGCCTGCGACATGACCAGAAAACTGATGCCCATCAGCACCAATCCGCCGGCCAGAACCGGGCGCGCCCCGATCCGGTCGACCAGCATGCCGGCGGGAAACTGCGCTCCCACTGTCGCCAGATTCAACAACGAAACCAGCAACGCCAGTTCTGTAATGCTGGCGCCGAGGTCTGCCTGCAGCAGCGGGAACAGCGGCGGCAGGGCAAGCAGATACAGATGGCTGACCGCGTGTCCCGAGCCAATCAACCCCATCACGGAAGCAAAGCGCCCGCGCCCGGCAAGTTCCGCCATTATAAATACCCGCCCTCTACCTCTTGTTGCGATAATACTAGCCCGTTGCCATCATTCCCGGCAAACAGGTAATCATACCGTGCAGACAGGACTTACATGACAAAACCACGCGCCAGAGACCTTGGGTTGGACTTTCCCGGCATCCCCGGTCCGCACAATGCCATTACCGACATTCCCGGCGTTCTGGTCGGCTACACCACGCTGATCGATGACGCCGCGCATATCCGTACCGGCGTTACCGCGATCCTGCCCCATGGCCATGATCCCGTGCCACGCCCGGTCTGGGCAGGCCAGTTCAGCCTGAACGGAAACGGCGAAATGACCGGAACGCACTGGATCCATGACGCCGGCTATTTCACCGGCCCGGTCTGCATCACCAACACCCATTCGGTGGGCATGGTGCATCACGCCGCCACGCGCTGGATGATCGATCGTTACGGAAAGGCTTTCGGCGACGACTATGTCTGGGCCATGCCCGTGGTCGCCGAGACCTATGACGGCGTGCTGAACGACATCAACGGCCAGCATGTCCACGCCGAACATGCCCTGGCGGCAATTGAGGGCGCGACGGGAGGCATCCCGGCCGAAGGCAATGTGGGCGGTGGAACCGGCATGGTCTGTTACGAGTTCAAGGGCGGCACGGGAACGTCATCGCGCCAGGTGACCCTGGCCGGCGAGGACTACACCGTCGGCGCGCTGGTGCAGGCCAATCACGGCATCCGTGAATGGCTGACCATTCTGGGCGTTCCGCTGGGACGATACATGAAGGAAGACCTCCTGAAACCCAAGGAGACCGGGTCGATTATCGTCGTGATCGGCACCGATGCACCGCTATCGCCGCTCAGCCTGCAACATCTGGCAAAACGTGCCTCGATCGGCATCGGCCGCCACGGCACGCCCAGCGGCAACAGTTCGGGCGACATCTTCCTGGCCTTCAGCACAGCCAACAAGCGCGAACTGCCGCAATTGAGCGCGGCGAAACAGAGTTTCGAGTTCATCAACAATGAACTTATGGATCCCTGCTACCTGGCTGCGGTGGAGACGGTCGAGGAAGCCGTGGTCAATGCGCTGGTCGCGGCCGACGCCATGACAACCGTGAAACCCGCGGGCCTGATCTGCCGGGCCATCGACCATAATGCGCTGCGTGATGCGATGCGACGCCACGGGCGACTGAAGGAGTAAGAGGGCAGAAGGCCAAACGGAAACCTGAATTGGAACGGAGAGGAGCGAGAGATGCAACAGCGTGAACTGGGCAAGAGCGGCCTGAAGGTCCCGGCCATGGGGCTGGGCTGCATGACAATGACGGCGATTTACGGCCCGTCGGACGACGACCGGTCCATCGCCACCATCCACCGCGCCATCGAACTGGGCGCCAATTTCATCGACACCGCCGACGTGTACGGCCAGGGTTCGAACGAGGAACTGGTGGGGCGCGCGCTGGCCGACCGGCGCGACAAGGCGATCCTGGCGACGAAATTCGGCAATCTGCGCCTGCCCGACGGCAAAAGCGGGGTTAACGGCCGCCCCGAATATGTCATGGAGGCTTGTGAGAAAAACCTGAAGCGGCTGGGTACCGACGTGATCGACCTCTATTACCTGCACCGGGTCGATCCCGATACACCGATCGAAGACACCGTCGGCGCCATGTCCCGGCTGGTCGAGCAGGGCAAGGTGCGCTATCTGGGACTAAGCGAAGCTGGCGCCCAGACCATCCGGCGCGCCCAGGCAACCCACCCCATCGCCGCGCTGCAATCTGAATTCTCTCTCTGGACCCGCGACCTGGAGGCGGAAATACTCCCCACCTGCCGCGAACTCGGCATCGGGCTGGTGCCCTATTCGCCGCTTGGCCGAGGCTTCCTGACCGCGACGATCCGCAGCTTCGACGACCTGGCAGAGAAAGACCGCCGCAAGGACATGCCGCGCTATCAGGACGGCAACAGGGAAGAAAACCTGAGATTGCTGCCGACGCTCGAAGAGGTGGCCGGCAAACATGGCTGCACCCCGGCGCAAATGGCCCTGGCCTGGATACTGGCCCAAGGCAACGATATCGTACCGATTCCCGGCACCAAACGGCCGGAACGGGTGGAGGAAAACCTTGGCGCACTGGACGTAACGCTGGACGACGGAGACCTGGCGAAACTCAACGCAACCTTCCCCCCCGGCGCGGCGCAGGGCACCCGCTATCCGGCGGGTGGGATGAAGCGTGTTGGATTGTAAGAACGGATCGCGACACGGTATACTCCCGTCCTTATTTATAGAAGGTGGGAGTTGCCAGCGTGCCGAAATTCAATGCCAATCTGACCCTGATGTTCAACGAGGTCGACTTCCTGGACCGGTTTGCCGCCGCCCGCGCGGCCGGTTTCAAAGGGGTGGAGTTTCTCTTCCCTTATGATTTCGAGGCCGGCGAACTGGCGGCGCGACTACAGGACAACGACCTTGTTCAGGTTCTTCATAACTTGCCGCCCGGCGATTGGGACGCGGGAGAACGCGGAACCGCCATCCTGCCCGACCG
>JAOUMF010000705.1 GCA_029881615.1 Alphaproteobacteria bacterium
ATGCGTGATCCCGACCATCTGCTTTATTACAAGCCGGAGGTGAACGGCTTCGTGGTCGGCGGCTTCGAGGCGAACCCCGCGCCCTTCGGCCGCGACGGCATGCCCCAGGGTTTTGCGCGCGAACTGCTGCCGTCGAACTTCGACCAGTTCGAGGGTTTGGCCGAGGCCACCGCCATGCGCACGCCGGCGGCGATGGAAGTGGGCGTGCGGCAGTTGTTGAACGGCCCGATTCCCTGTTCGCCCGACGGCGAATTCATCATGGGGCTGGCGCCCGAGCTGGATAATTTCTTCGTCGCCTGCGGCTTCTTCTACGGTATCGCGGCGGCCGGCGGGGCGGGGTTGCGCATGGCCGAATGGATCATCGACGGCGCGCCCAGCGTAGACCTCTGGCCCTTGGACATCCGCCGTTTCGGGGCGTTCCACGACAGCAGCCGCTATGTTTTCGAGGCCGCCGGCGCCATGTATGGGGATCACTACCTGATGGGCTGGCCCGAACGCGAAAGCGATACCGCGCGCGACGCCCGGCGCAGCCCGCTCCATCAAATCCTCAAGGACAAGGGCGCTGTCCATGGGGGGAAATTCGGCTGGGAACGGCCCAACTGGTTCGCGCCGCCGGGGACCGAGCCGAAGGACATTTACAGCTACGAGCGCGGCAACTGGTTCGCTGCGGTGGGCGAGGAATGCCAAGCCGTGCGCGAACGCGTCGCCCTGATCGATCAATCCAGCTTCGCCAAATTCGAACTGTCCGGCCCCAAAGCGTTCGAGACCTTGCAATATATCGCCGCCAACGATCTGGACCGGCCGCCGGGATCGGTTATCTATACCCAGTTCTGTAATGAAAAAGGTGGTGTGGAGGCGGACTTGACGATCACGCGCCTGGCCGAGGACCGGTTCTATATCGTCACCGGCAGCGGTTTCGGCACGCGCGACGGCAACTGGATCACCCGCCATATGCCGCGCGACGGGTCGGTCACGCTGAACGAGGTAACGTCGGGCTGGGGCGTCATCAATCTCTGTGGCCCCCATGCGCGCGACGTACTGGCCAGGGTTTGCGAGAACGACGTTTCCAACGAAGCCCTTCCGTTTGGAAGCAGCGGCTTCATTCGCATCGGATATGCACCGGTGCGCGCGCTGCGGGTCGGTTATGTAGGAGAGCTGGGCTGGGAGCTGCATATCCCCACCGAATATGTCGCCCATGTCTATGAACTGCTGTGGGAAGCCGGCCAGGAATTCGGCATCGCCGATGTGGGTTATCGCGCCATCGAATCGCTGCGACTCGAAAAGGGATATATTTACTGGAGCTCGGACGTGACCCCCGACTATACGCCCTATGAGGCCGGCGTCGGATTCTGCGTGGCGCTGAACAAGGGCGATTTCATTGGCCGCGCGGCGCTAGCCAGGGCGAAGGAGGCCGGCCCGCGACAGAAATTATGCCGCTTCACCCTGGAAGCCGACGCACCGGTGCGCGCCGGAGCCTGCATATTGCGCGACGGCAAGGTGCTGGGAGTTACCAGCAGCGGCGGCCACGGCCACACAATCGGCAAACCCATCGCGTACGGCTATATAACGGCAGACGAAGCCGGTCATTACGATTACGAAATAGAAGTTCACGGCACGCCATATCCCGCCAGACGCCTGACCGGCGCGGCATACGACCCGGAACGGAAGCGATTGCTGTGCTGAACTTCTTGCGCGTTTTCATTCGCGTCACTACAGTCCCGGCGGCCAATTTGGAAGGAGACAGGGCACATGGCGATCAAGGCAATTACTTTCGATCTTTGGGATACGCTTATTGACGACGAGTCGGACGAACCGAAACGCGCCGCAAAGGGCTTGCGCAGCAAGTTCGACGAGCGTCGGCACCTGGTCTGGGGGGCGTTGAACGCGATCGAGCCGATCGACATGGAGGTGGTGAAGCTGGCCTATGCGACGGCCGACGCAGCTTTCCGCGTTGTCTGGTATGATCAGCACGTCACATGGGAGATCGCCGACAGGCTGCA
>JAOUMF010000704.1 GCA_029881615.1 Alphaproteobacteria bacterium
CGTGCGCGCGCCAAGCTGGTCCCAGCCCGGCCCGACGCGGCCTTCGAAATAGGGGATCATGCCGCCGGCATGGTGGGTGATGACCTTCAGTTTCGGTAGCCGATCGAATGTCTTGGAGAAGACCAGTCGCGCCATCGCGGCCGAGGTTTCGTAGGGCCAGCCGAAGGTCCACCATATTTCGTAAAGCGATTTTTCTTCCGTCGCATAATCCGAGAAGCGGGCATTGCGCGCGGGATGGATCCAGACCGGCTTGTCCACCGACGCCATGTAATCGAAGAAGGGTTCGAATTCCGGCAGATCGATCGGCTTGCCGGCGATGTTGGAATAGATCTGCATGCCACAGGCGCCCAAATCCTCAATCGCGCGGCGGCATTCCTCGACCAGCGCGTCCGGATTGTTCATGGGCGCGGTGCCGACGAAGCCGGGAAAACGGTCGGGGTATTTGTTGCAGAGTTCGGCCAGCGAATCGGAACCGATCCGGCTTAGCTCCAGCGCCTTTTCCGGGGTGGACACGACCTCCAGCGGGGGCGAGGCCAGGGTGAGCACCTGGCAATAATCGTCAAACATGTCCATCACCTCGAAGCGCCGGTCGAGATTGGTGATCATCGGCACCTTCTCGCTACGCATGGTGATGTTGGTCATCTCGCCGGTTTCTGCCCGCAGCGCGTCGTAGAACGGCTGGGTCCAGATATGGGTGAAAATATCGATCTTCTTCATTGTTTCTCTCTCCGTACCCATTAGCCCGCCCGTATCGGCCGGACAGTGATTGTTGTCGGAGCCTAGTGTCGGATCGGGGGCGTAGTCTCGCATATTTTCCGCAGAGAGGAACGCCATTCCGCTCTTTGCTTGCCGTGCCGGTTGCGATGGCTATTATCGCGACAGACTTACAAGGCGGGGCAAGGCATATGACGGATAGGAACGAAAACGAAATCGCCATTGTCGGCGGTGGAATCGCGGGGCTGACGCTGGGGCTGCTATTGCAAGCGCGCGGTGTTCCCTTCCGGATTTACGAGCGTACGCCGGAACTTCGCCCGCTCGGCGTCGGCATCAACGTGTTGCCCCATGCGGCCCGCGTGCTCGACGGGTTGGGACTGATGCCGGCCCTGACGGCGCGCGCGGTGCTGACGAAAGAGGCCGCCTTCGCCAACCGGTTCGGGCAACTGTTTTATCGCGAGCCGGTAGGGATGGATGCCGGTTATGCGGCGCCGCAATTGTCGATCCACCGCGGGGATTTGCAGGATGTTCTGGTCGATGCGCTGGTGGCGCGGTCTGGCGCGGACTGTATCGTCACGGATGCGCCCTGCACCGGTTTCGAACAGTCCGGCGACAGGGTGACACTCAGCTTCGAAACTCGTCCGCCTGTCGCCGCCGCCATGGCCATCGCTTGTGACGGCATTCATTCGGTGATCCGCAAACAGCTGCATCCCGACGAGGGCGACCCGAAATATTCCGGCTACAACATGTGGCGCGGTACGACGCGGATCAAACCGTTCCTCGGCGGCGCCACCATGCTGCGGGCCGGCTGGCTGGCAACCGGCAAGCTGGTGGCATATCCGATTCGCGATCCGGACGAGGAGGGGTATCAACTCGTCAACTGGCTGGCGGAACTGGAAACGCCGATCCGCAAGGAGGTGCGCGACTGGAGCAAGCCCGGTCATGTAGAGGATTTCCTGCCGGCTTATGCGGACTGGGTATTCGACTGGCTGGACGTGCCGGAACTGTTCCGCAAGGCCGACCTTATACTCGATTTCCCGATGGTCGATCAGGACCCGCTGCCGTTCTGGAGCAAGGGGCGCGTGACCCTGATGGGCGACGCCGCGCACCCAATGTACCCACGGGGTTCCAACGGCGCTGGTCAGGCAATCCTCGACGCCGAATGCCTGGCCAACCTGTTGGCCGGGATGGCGGACGCCCCTGGGGCGCTGAAAGCTTACGAGGCCGAAAGGCTGGACGCCACCGCCCGCGTCGTGCTGGCCAACCGCGTGGCCCCACCCGACATC
>JAOUMF010000078.1 GCA_029881615.1 Alphaproteobacteria bacterium
GGTTTCATCTTGCGTTCGTGAAATTGACCGGGCGCTGGCGGCCTACCGCTTCGACGAGGCGGCAAGCGCGGCCTACTCATTTACCCGCAATACCTTTTGCGACTGGTATGTGGAGCTGGCCAAACCGCTGTTCAACGGCGAGGACGCGGCGGTCACCGCCGAAACACGCGCCACCGCGGCCTGGGTGCTGAACCGGATTTTGCGGCTGTTGCATCCCTTCATGCCCTTCATTACCGAAGAGTTATGGTCGCAGTTTGGCGATAAGGGGCAGCGGCTGATCAATGCCGAATGGCCAAAGCTGGAAGGGCTGGAAGACAAGGATGCCGCCGATGAAATCGGCTGGGTTATCGGCTTGATTTCCGGCATTCGCTCGGCGAAATCGGAAATGAATGTGCCGCCCGGGTCCAAGATCCCGATGGTGCTGATTGGCGCGGAGCAGGCAAACCGCGACCGGATGGCGGCCTATGGCGAGCTGATTTCCTGGCTGGCGCGGCTGGACGGCATGGAGGCGGTCGACGCGGGAACGCCGCCGCCGTCCGGATCGATCCAGATTGTCCATCGCGAGGCGACCGTGGCGCTGCCGGTTGGCGATGTCATCGATATCGCCCAGGAAAAGGCGCGCCTTGAAAAGGAAATCGCCAAGGAGCAGGGCGAGGAATCCAAGGTTTCGAAGAAGCTGTCGAACGAGGGTTTCATGGCCAAGGCGCCGCAAGCGGTGGTCGACGAGAACCGGGAACGCCTGGCCGAGCATCAGGCCAAGGTCGCCCAGCTTCGAACCGCATTGGAGCGTTTGAGCGGGCTTTAGTGTGGAATGACCGATTTTTTATGTCGGCCAAACCGTGATTTCCGCTCTTTTTGCTGCATGAATATTATGCAATTTAAGTAAATGCCCATAAAATAGGCGGTAAATGTGGCCGGGAATCACAGGATTCGTTGCAATGAATTCCGGAAACAGGCCGGAGACAGCATGACGCCTGTTGGTGCGACGCTCAGCATCTAGCTGTCACTGATTCGCCGGTACGGCCTGCATATTGTTGCCGCGAGTCTGTAATTGACCACTATCTCGGCCATCGACCGGGGGCAAGCCGCCGGTCACCCAGGCGCGCAGGATGTAGTGCGGATAGTCGGGATCCTGAACGCCGGGCGCGGGGACCGTCAGCACGCTGATTTCCGGCGTGACTGAAATCGTGCCCGCGGAAGTTTGCAGCATGGCCGTTTGGCCCGGGGCAATATTGCCGAGGGTCCGGCCGTGTTCGATTATTGCCAGAGTGGCGGGGAAATGCCCAGGTTCGACCTGATTTGCGGGAGGTAGCTGGATCAGTCGCAGGTCTTGGCCGATCTGAATGTCCATTGGTACCCGGCTGGTTTCCCATATATGGACGAACAGCGGTTGCTCGCTGTCATCGGTCAAAAGAATCTTCATACGGGCTCCCCCTATATTGCTCAGATCGTAGAGTTCCAACCTGCCGGTCGGGGGCAGGGTCGGCGGGGGCATGTCGCGGGGCAAGCGGTAGGGGATTGCTATTGACGATCCGTCGTAGGCCTCGAAGTGAATGCCCTTGCGATCGTGGCGCAGCAACCCGGATTTATTGACTGGTGCTGAAACGGGAACGAGGTCACGTATCGCCATGGCCACGGGAAAGTCACCCGGCGGCAACGCGGCCGGCGCCCGGTTACCCTCTAACAGAGGTTCCGGCTCCAGGTCATGGGCCTGGTTGGCGGCCGGGACAGCTTGCCCACCAATCATCGGGCGTGTCGGCGTAAACGGATCATTGCGTTCACCGCAGGCTAACAACATCAGGGTCAGCGAGAGCAGCGTGAATGCCAGCATTTTTTTTCGCATGGTCATTTCCTCTCCCCGAACCATGAACGGCAGTTGGGCTCTCCAATGGTGCAAAGAGGTTCGAGCGGTCGGAATGCCACCGCGCCCCATTGATTTCCGTCGCGGTGGATATCGTCCGTATCCTTGTCGCAGCCATTATCTGTCACTTCGCACGCCCAGAATTCATTAGCGGAAGTGGGCGGGTCCTCTGCGATTTTATCGTCGCCATTGATATCTGCGGGGCGATTATCGCAAACCCCATCTCGCTCGCTGAGCTTGGCTTCGTCGAAATCCTTGTACATACCCTGGCTGAACGTAATCACGCGGTCTGGTTTGAAATCACAGTCGCGATCAATCCCGTCAATTTGCCATCGATAACTCATTATGGACGGTGTATTGGGGGTCCAGGGCGATTCGAACTGCTTATCGTCGCCGGTATCAATGGAAGGCCGTCCACTATGCTCGAGGGTTAAATTGTGGCCAAGCTCGTGAACGAAGACTGCTGCCTTCGCATCTATTCCATCTTCGCCGTTCCAAGATGCGTCCCGCCATGATGTTACGACGAAATCCCATCCACCGATAATGCCTTGTCCTCCTGACCCGCCAGGACTCAGCGAGCCGAAAACTGCGTAATGGAATATTTCGCGTCGTTCTGGATCGAAGTGCGTTTTCTTCAGGTCCCGCAGGGTTGAGCAAATTGGTATAACAGGGCTTATCCAGACGCAGGAATCTAGTCCCAAAAACGGAAGGCCGACTGGAATTGCTCCGCCCCGGTTGAACGGTCCGGACCCGCCACGATCCTGGCCATGATCGACAAACAAGGAGATTCCGGGCGAACCATCCGGATTCAGGATCGGTGCATTGGAAAAAACTCTCTTTGCAATGGGCCATATGTTCTCATCTGGTATGGCCGTGTTCAGGAAATCGGCCTCGACGAAGATTGTCTTGTGCATCGGGTCCGCAGGCAGGCCTTCGGCGCGCAGTCGCTCCTCCACCACATCACTGAGGCGGTCATTGTCGCTATCCACGCGGTCCGGCGAGGAAGGGACTGTGAAAACCAGTTGATCGCTTCGGTGTTTACGGCCGCCGTCATCCGGGTCGTTGCGCTTCGGGTTGTTCATGGCGCGGATATTGTATTCGGCGCCGCTTTCCAGGCCCTCGACATCGACGCGGAATTGCACCGCATGAAATACGGGATAGCCATAGGTTTCCGGTATTCGGGAATGTATTTCACGTGACGGTAGGGCGCTGAACAGGTCCGTTTGTGTTATTTCGACATTCTTGTGATCGCCCGTTTGGCTGATTGTTATGCCCGCATCCGCGTCCGCATTCGTGATCGTTATGAAGATGGTAGCCTTCAAAAATGCCGCGACTGGCTCAGTGCGGCAAAAAGTCCCTGTTTCGGGTGAATATTGTCCGGTTTGATCTTCATATTTCCGCCCAAATTTAGGATCCAGGCTGTCGCTGCCACCACGAATGCTGTCGATCATTTCTTGGGTTGTTTCCGTGCAAACCTCAGCTTCTTGCGCGACACCGGTGACGGAAAAATTCGTTATGGCGACGTCCTCTATCCGCGGGTTTGGATAAGGCATCGGAGCAGGCGGGAGGACCGTCACCTGAGCCATTCTATCCGGCGCGCCGGGCTGTTTTATCGAGACATAGTGGATGCCGGGTGTGGCGTCCGTGGGTATCTGGATATACCGATTGAATTTATCACCGGTAAGCTTGCGCTCCGTCGACAGGTCGGGATCCCAGACTAACTCCAACTGCTCGTTCGGCGTTGAGGAAACCGCGATCACCTGTCTTGGATAAGCCTTGCCGGCATCGAAAATACCTCCCGTCGGCAACTCCCCCGGTCGGAAGACCCTGCCGCCGGGGTCCGGATCCTTCCCCAAACATCCGGTCAGCGCAAAAATTCCCAGCAACGCCGCGATCATCGGCGCCGCGCGCAATCCGCTTCTCATTGTCTCTCCCCTCCCGGTCCTGGCTCGTTTCCACTATCCGGTCGCGTCGGGACAGCGGAAAAAATCATTTGTGAGCATAGTATTCAAAATCTGAACGCCGGGTGAATGGGCGGGAAAAGAATATCCGTATTTTATTCAATGCGGCCCCGCGGTGTCTCATCGCTAAATTCGAGGGTAGGCAAGGGCGAGGCATCCCGATATTGTGCGGCGAAATTTGGCGTCAGACGACAACATTGCCCCAGGAGGAGCGCACCCCATGGCCATCGACAAGTCCAAACTGCCCAGCCGCTATGTTTCCGTAGGTCCGGAATCGGCGCCGCATCGTTCCTATTATTACGCCATGGGCATGACCGATGCCGAGATTGCGCAGCCCTTCGTCGGTGTCGCCACCTGCTGGAACGAGGCCGCGCCCTGTAATATTTCCCTGATGCGCCAGGCGCAGGCGGTGAAGAAGGGCGTCAAGGCCGCCCAGGGCACGCCGCGCGAATTCGCCACCATCACGGTCACCGACGGCATCGCCATGGGCCATGCGGGCATGAAGTCCTCGCTGGTCAGCCGCGACCTGATCGCGGACTCGGTGGAACTCACCATGCGCGGGCATTGTTACGATGCGCTGGTCGGGCTGGCCGGTTGCGACAAGTCGCTGCCGGGCATGATGATGTCGATGGTGCGGCTCGATGTGCCATCGGTCTTCATGTATGGCGGCTCGATCCTGCCCGGTCGTTTGCATGGCAAGGATATTACCGTTCAGGACGTGTTCGAGGCCGTGGGCTCGCATTCCGCCGGCAACATGACCGACGAGGAACTGCACGAGATTGAATGCCATGCCTGCCCGTCGGCCGGCTCTTGCGGCGGCCAGTTCACCGCCAACACCATGGCCTGCGTTTCGGAAGCCATCGGCCTGGCGCTGCCCGGTTCGGCCGGCGCGCCCGCACCCTACGAATCCCGCGATGCCTATGCCGAAGCCTCTGGCGAGGCGGTGATGAATGCTTTGGCCAAGGGCATCCGCCCGCGCAAGATCGTCACCCGCAAGGCGCTGGAAAACGCGGCCCGCGTGGTGGCCTGCACCGGCGGTTCCACCAACGCCGCGCTGCATCTGCCGGCCATCGCCCATGAATGCGGAATCGATTTCGACCTGCATGAAGTCGGGCGCATCTTCCGCGAGACCCCCTATATCGCCGACCTGAAACCCGGCGGCAAATACGTTGCCAAGGATCTGTTCGAGATCGGCGGCGTGCAGGTGGTGATGAAGGCGCTGCTGGAAGACGGGTTCCTCGACGGCGATTGCCTCAGCGTGACCGGCAATTCCATCGGCGACGAGTTGGAGAAGGTGAAGTTCCCCGAGGATCAGGACGTTGTCCGTCGTCCCCGTAGTCCGATCACCAAGACCGGCGGTGTCGTCGGGTTGCGCGGCAATCTGGCGCCCGAGGGCGCGATCGTCAAGATCGCCGGTCTCGACGTTCTGAAATTCACCGGCCCGGCCCTGGTGTTCGATTGCGAGGAAGACGCCTTCGAAGCGGTGCGCAAGCGCGAATACAAGGAAGGCGACGTCATCGTCATTCGTTATGAGGGCCCGAAGGGCGGCCCGGGCATGCGCGAAATGCTGTCGACCACGGCCGCACTCTATGGCCAGGGCACCGGCGGCAAGGTGGCACTGATCACCGACGGGCGCTTCTCCGGCGCGACCCGCGGCTTCTGCATCGGCCATGTGGGGCCGGAAGCGGCGGTCGGCGGGCCGATCGGGCTGCTGAAGAACGGCGACATGATCACCATCGACGCCATGACCGCCGAGATCAATGTGGATTTGAGCGAAGAGGAACTGGAAAAGCGCCGCGCTGAATGGAAGCCGCGCCAGCATGATTTCCAGTCCGGCGCCCTGTGGCGTTACGCCCAGACCGTCGGCTCGGCCGAAAAGGGCGCCGTCACCCATCCGGGCGGCGCGGCGGAAACCCATACCTACGCCGATATCTGATGCAAGGGCTGGCGTCGGGAGGCAAATGAATGTCTCCTGACGCTCCCGCTGCTGAACGGACCGGTCTGGGTGTGGCGGCCATATTGGCCGCCGCGCTTTGCACCAGCCTGTCCGGGTTGCTGGTGCGGTTGACCGAGCATGCCGACGGTTGGCAGATATTGTTCTGGCGATCGGTATTTTGCATCGTCACATTGCTGCTTTACCTGGGTTGGCGCCATGGCGCCAGAGTCGGCGACAAGTTTCTGTCGATCGGGCGGAACGGGCTGTTATGCACGCTGACCCTGGGTGCGTCGTTCATCACCTTCATTCTCGCCCTGACCAATACGACTGTGGCCAATGTCGCCTTCACCGTCGGCATGGCGCCGGTGTTCGCGGCGTTGCTGGCCTGGGTTTTCCTGCGCGAACGGGTGGCCTTGCGCACATTCGGCTTTATCGGGCTGTCGCTGGGCGGCATTGCGCTGATGTTCAGCGACGGCCTGGCCACAGGCGGGCTGCTGGGCAACATTCTGGCGCTGGCCACTTGTCTGCTCTATTCGGGCACCATCGTGCTGTTGCGCCGCGGCAGGCGCGTCGACATGATTCCGGCCGTGACCGTTGCGGCGGCCTTGTCCTGCGTGGTCGCCGCCCTGGTGGCGCCGGCGGGTCTGGATATCGGCCCGTACGACATGGGGATCATCGCCATCATGGGCGTGGTGCAACTGGCCTTCCAGTACATCTTCTTCACCGCGGGCGTGCGCCATATGCCGGCCGCGCAGGCCGCCCTGCTGGGCCGCGCCACCGTGGTGCTGACGCCGTTCTGGGCCTTCCTGGGCGTCGGCGAGGTGCCGAGCGCGCTCACGCTGGCCGGTGGGGGCCTGGTGCTGGCGGCGGTGCTGGGGCAGGGGCTGAGCGCATTGTGGATGGGGCGGGGACGGGCGGCGTAGGCCGATTTTCCGGTCCCATCATTGCAAGACGCATCAATTTAACCGAGTTGATGACGACATAAAGTGCGCATTACCCCGCTTCCGCGATCTCGCACCACACCGGCGTATGGTCCGATGCCTTTTCCTTGCCGCGCGGCCCCTTGTCGATTTCGCAGGCCCGCAGCCGGTCGGCGGCGCGGGGGCATAGCAGGAAATGATCGATGCGCAGGCCTTCGTCGCGGGGCCAGCGGCCGGCCTGATAATCCCAGAAACTGTAGGCTGACTCGGCATGCAGCGCGCGCCAGGCCTCGGTCAGGCCGAGATGGGTGAGGGCGCGGAATTTCGAGCGGGTTTCCGGGCGGAACAGGGCGTCATCGGCCCAGCCCTTCGGGTCGTACACATCCAGGTCGGCGGGAATGACGTTGTAGTCGCCGCCCAGCACGAAGGGCTGTTCCGTGGGCAGCAGCGTGTCGCGCACATGGGCGATCAGCCGGTCCATCCAGGCCAGTTTGTAGGGGTATTTCTCGCTGTCCACCGGGTTGCCGTTGGGCAGGTAGATCGAGGCGATGCGCAGATCGCCGATGGTGGCCTCCATATAGCGCGCCTGCTCGTCCGACTCGTCGCCCGGCAGGCCGCGCATGATATCCTCCATCGGGCTTTTCGACAGGATCGCCACGCCGTTATAGGTCTTCTGGCCGTGGGTCGCGATGTTGTAGCCCAGATCCTCGATCTCCATCGCCGGGAAGGCTTCATCGACGGTCTTGATCTCCTGCAGCAGCGCGACGTCGGGCGCGGCTTCCTTGAGCCATTCGAGCACGCGCGGCAGGCGCGCCTTGACGGAGTTCACGTTGAAGGTGGCGATTTTCATATTGACGATCCTGGAATCAAAAAGGCCCGCGTTGCGGCGGGCCTCCTTACTAGCACGAGTCGCCCGTGTGGGTCAGACGGAAAAGGAACTGCCGCAGCCGCAGGATGCCGTCGCCATGGGATTGCGAATCTGGAACGAGGCGCCGATCAGGTCCTCGAC
>JAOUMF010000079.1 GCA_029881615.1 Alphaproteobacteria bacterium
ATTGACCTATCCAATTTTTGGTATTTTTGGATTCCGCCAAGGTTGAGGCTGCCTGGCCTCCTTCGAAAAGGTTGTCGGACAGTCGCCGCCGGGCTTATGCTCCGCCCGGACAATCGATAAGGGGGGTAAGTGGACAGGTTGGTAACGCGCAACTCGATTGCCGCCGCCGATGGCGCTTGACCCCATTGTTCTGACCCTGGTCCTGCTTGCAGCGGTTGCGCATGCGGGATGGAATGCGCTGGTCAAGGCCAGCGGCGAACGCGGCGCTATCTTTTGCGTGCTGTTGCTGACCGGTGGGGCCTTCGGACTAACGGCGATTGCCGTCTTGCCGCTGCCGGCGCCCGAGGCCTGGTTCTATCTGTTTCTCTCGGCCATCGTTCATTACGGTTATTACGGCTTCCTGTTGCTGGCCTACCGGTATGGCGACCTTAGCCATGTTTATCCGCTGGCGCGGGGGTCGGCGCCGTTGATGGTCGCCGGGGGCGCCTGGATCATGGCGGGGGAAGCGCTTGGCACGATGGGAATTGCGGGGCTCGTTCTGGCGTCGGGCGGCATCATGAGCCTCGCCTTCGAAAATGGCGTGCCGCGCAACCACGCGGCCAAGGCTGTTTTTTTCGCCATCGGCACCGGCATGCTGATTGCCGCATACACGGTGGTGGACGGGCTGGGGGTGCGGGCTTCGGGAGCGCCGATCAGCTATATCGCCTGGCTGAACGTTATGGAGGCCGTACCGATTTCCCTGTGGCTTCTGGCGCGCCGCCCGGCGGCTTTCGCCGGGCTTACCGGTCGTTCCTGGCGGCAGGGGATATTCGGCGGCGTCATGGCGATGATGGCTTACGGGCTGGTGATTTACGCCCTGTCGCTGGGCGCGATGGCGCATGTCTCGGCGCTGCGGGAAACCTCGGTTCTGTTCGCCGCCTTGATCGGCACCCTGATCCTGCGTGAAAGCGCGGCCAGCCCGGGCCGTCGCATCGTTGCCGCCGCCCTTGTATCGATCGGAATTGTCACGCTGCAAGTGGGCTAGGGTTTCCTGGCGTCATGGGGGGCGGTGATACAGGTCCTGTCGGGGCCTTATCCGGTTTTACGTATCTTCGTATTTGGATCGGTACGCTGGACGACCCGTTCGGCGGGGAAGGTGGCGGTGATCTTGGTTCCGCCCCCCGGCGCGGTCTCGCCTTTCATGCTGCCGCCATGCTGGCGGATCAGATATTCGGTCAATGGTAATCCGCGCCCCCCGCTTTCACGGATATTCAGGACGGGTCCGCCGCCGTCCCGCCCGATCATGGCAAGCTGGCTCTTCGACATGCCGATGCCGGTATCCGTGACGCAGAGTTCGACTCCACCCTCATCCGTCGGCCCGGCGGAAACGGTGACATTACCGGCCGCCGGCGTGAACTGGATGGCGTTGGACAACAGGTTGATAAGAATCTGCCGCAGTCGGTCGCGGTCGCTTTTCAGATGGGGCAGGCCCGTCGGCACATCGATCCGAAGACGAACCCGCTGGGTCGCCGCATAGCCCTGCAGGACGAGGCTTGCCGACCCGATCGCATCGCTGACATCCAGGGCCTCTTCCGGAAGGTCGCCGACACGCTCGCCAGGCATCTGGTGGAGCCGTTCGTCATGTTTGCGGGTAATGGCGAAACGGATGCGGCGGCGCAGGGTTGTTTCGTCCAACTCACCCTTAATCAGCAAATCCTGCGCACCGAGGCGCAGTGCCTCCAGCATGGATGTTTCCTTGGCGTGGCCCAGCAGGACGATCAGGGATGTCGCGGGCGCCGCATCGCGCATGCGTGATACGCGGGGCAGGTTTTCTACGTCGATCATCGGCATGCCCAGCAGGATCGCATCGAAATGGTGGGCCTGCGCCAACCCCTTTTCGAAGTTCGGTGCGCGTTCCACCTTGAAGGCCGGGCTCTTGGCGGCGGTGAGCCATCCTTCAAACGTGCTCGCGTCCACGGGGTTGGGTTCGATCAGCAGAACCTTGATGACCGCCGCATCTATACTGTTTTGCATTTTTCCCCTGATACCCTGACTCAGTCATATCCTGCGGCGCACCGCCTCATGAGGTGACAATGCCCATGAAATTACCAATAAATTGCTAAGGCGATGGCGTTTTGATCGGTTCGGGGTTCACCGGGGGCGTGGAAACTGTTACCACCGCTTCCTGAAAAATATCGAAGGGTACCGCGGAATGACCCCGCGTTTGAACGCAGCAATCGAATATGGACCGTTGGCCGTGTTCCTGGCGGCCTACTTCATCGGCAACCGTTATCTCGACGATAACGGGGCGATCATGCTGGGCACGGCGGCAATCATGGTGGCGACCACTGTCGCCTTGTCGGTTGCCTGGTTCGTGCAACGCCGCGTTCCAAAGGTTCCATTGATCTCTGGCGTCTTGTTGATGGTGTTCGGTGGCCTGACGCTTTGGCTTCAGGATCCGGTATTCTTCAAGATGAAGCCGACGATGGTTTATCTGCTGTTTTCCATCGTTCTGCTGGGTGGGCTGGCGATGCGCAAGCCGCTGCTGAAATCGCTGCTGGGTACCGCATGGCAGCTGACCGATTTGGGTTGGCGCAAGCTGACCCTGCGGTTTGGGTTGTTTTTCATGGTGATGGCGGCATTGAATGAATTGGTTTGGCGCACCCAGACCACCGACTTCTGGGTCAGCTACAAGGTCTTCGGGACAATGGGGCTGATCCTGCTTTTCACCATGTCGCAGGTGGGCCTGATCAACCGTCACCAGGTCAAGACAGAAAACGACAATCCCGATCAGGCGCCCCGGAAGTGATCCAGGATCGACCAGCCGCCAATGACGATGAAGCCGATTCCGGCGATCAGCTTTAGCGGCAGCATCTCCAGGTAACGCGCGCCGTAATTACCCACCAGCACGGCCATGCCGGTCGCCACCACCAGCGCCGAGGCCGCGGCAAGAAATACCATGAAGGGATGCAGGTTCCTGTCGCTGGCGAACAGCAGCGTGGCAAGCTGTGTCTTGTCGCCCAATTCCGCCATGAAGACGATCGCAAAGATGGTGGCAAGCTTCAACATTGGTTCGTAACTTTCCGAGTTTATTGATAATCGCCGGTTTCGCCGGGTGGATTGGATCGCGCAGCGAAATCTGTCTGTCCGCGCACTTCGTCGAAATGGTTGAGCGCCCAGTGCACCGATGGGAAGGCGATATCGTCCCATGGAATTTCATTCCAGCGGAACAGTCCGACTTCGGCGCTTTCCGGCCCGGCCGCGATATCCGGCGAGGTCAGCCGGGCCCGGAAAATAACCTGTACCTGGCTGATCCGCGGGATGCTGTAAACCGCCAGTACCGTTTCAATTTCCAGGCGTGCGAAGGCTTCTTCCCAGGCCTCGCGGATAGCGCCCTCCGCCGCGCTCTCGTTCACTTCCATATAACCCGCCGGCAGGGTCCAGTAACCCATGCGCGGATGGATCGCCCGCCGGCAGAGCAGGATTTTGTCTTCCCAGGTGGCGACCGAACCAACGACGATCTTCGGGTTTTCGTAATCGATAAAGCCGCAATCGGCACAAATCCGACGCTCGCGGTCGTCGCCCTCGGGAATTTTCCGGACAAAGGGCCGGCGTTTATGCTGTTCCGGACCGCTCATTTTTTGCGGCTGACCCGCCAGATCACGTTGGCGACATCGTCGGCGATCAGCAGGCTGCCGTCGGCGGCGATCGCCAGTCCCGCCGGCCGGCCCCAGACTTCCGCCGCTTTCTTGACGAACAGCCCTTCCTTGGTGCGGACATGGAAGCCCGTGGCGAAGGATTCATACCATCCTTCCGGCTTGCCGTTCGCAAAGGGTACGCGGACCACCATATAGCCGCGTGGTATTGCCGCGTTCCATGATCCGTGCAGGGCGACGAAGGCGTCGTTTTTCCAGGCCGCGGGCACATCCATATTTCTGGCGAACACCAACCCGAGCGGCGCCGAATGGGCCCGGAACAACAAATCCGGCCGGATCGTCTTCTTGACCATCCTGGAGTGAAGTTCGGCGAAATCAGGCTGTGGATTGGGCCCGATATAGGCGTAGGGCCAGCCGTAGAACCCACCCTCGCGGACCGACGTCAGGTAGTCGGGCACCAACTCGTCACCCAGCCCGTCGCGTTCGTTGACAACGGTATATAATTTGCCGTTATCGGGGTGGAAAGCAATGCCGACGGGATTGCGAAGGCCGGCGGCGAACACCTTCCCTTCAACAGCCTGCCCCCGGGATTCGTCGAAATCGAAGCGTACGATGGTCGCGCGCGGCGCCGGGTCCTCGCCGATATTGCTGGCGCTGCCGATCGCGACGAACAATCCCCTGCCATCCGGCGAGAAGGCGATATTGCGCGTCCAGTGCCCGGCGACGCCGCCCAGCGCGCCATCGGGCGTAACCTGCTGGGGCGGGTGTTCGGCGCGGGTCTGGCCCGGTTTCCAGGGGTAGCGCCATACATTCTTGACATCGGCGACATACAGATAGCCGCCGCGTAGCGCCAGGCCGTGGGGCCGGTTCAGGTCGCTGGCGAATATATGTTGCTCGTCCGCCACGCCGTCCCGGTTTCTGTCGATCAGCAGCGAAACATGGCCGGCGCGCGACTCGGAAAGAAAGACCTCGCCGCTGGGCGCCACCGCCATCCAGCGCGCATGGGTCAGCCGCTCGGCAAAGCGGTTGGCGGTAAAGCCCTCGGGAACATGCGGCCCGTCGAAGGGGCCCAGCGCGATGACCGAGGGGCTGTTGCCGGCCGATCCGGTGACGAAAGGCGCGGGCATGTCCCCCGGGCGCGTTTCAAAGCGTTGACCCGGTCCCACCGGTTGATCGGCCCTGGCGCCGCCAGACATTGCCGTCGCGGCTATCAACATCGCCGTCAGTAGATAACCCTTGCCGTCACCCATACGGTTTTGCTCCCGGTTGTTATTTCTCCAACGCCGCCACGCCCGGCAATGTCTTGCCTTCCAACCATTCCAGGAAGGCGCCGCCCGCCGTCGAGACGTAGGAAAACTGATCCGCAACGCCGGCATGGTTCAGCGCCGCCACCGTATCGCCGCCGCCGGCGACCGATACCATCTTGCCAGCCTGTGTCAGCCTCCCCGCCTCGCGGGCCACGGCGACCGTGCCCGCGTCGAAGGGCGGTATTTCGAAAGCGCCCAGCGGGCCGTTCCATAGCAGGGTCTTGCAGCTGGCCAGTTTCGCATTCAATTCGGCAACGCTGTCGGGACCGATATCCAGAATCATCATGTCCGACGGGGTTGCGTCGATCGCCATGGTTTTCGACGGTGCCCCGGCTTCGAATTTCGCGGCGACCACGCCGTCGACCGGCAGCAGGATTTCGCAGCCTGCCGCCTTGGCCTTGGCCTCGATCTCGCGCACCGTATCGGCCAGATCATGCTCGCACAGGCTGGCGCCCACATCGATACCGCGCGCGTTCAGGAAGGTGTTGGCCATGCCGCCGCCGATGATGATGGCGTCGACCCGGCTTACCAGGTTGCCCAGAACGTCCAGCTTTGACGAAACCTTGGCGCCGCCGACCAGCGCAATCACCGGATGGACCGGTTTTTCCAGCGCCGCCGTCAAGGCTTCCAGCTCGGCCTGCATCGCCCGGCCCGCCGCCGCCGGAAGCAGCCTTGCGATGGCCTCGGTCGAGGCGTGGGCGCGGTGGGCGGCGGAAAAGGCGTCATTCACATAGGCGTCGCCCAGCTTCGCCAGCTCGCCGGCAAAACCCGCGTCGTTGGCTTCCTCGCCCGGGTGGAAGCGCAAATTCTCCAGCAGGGCCACCTCGCCGGGGGCCAGACCCGCGATAATCGCGGCCGCGTCGGGGCCTATGCAGTCGGGCGAGAAGGCGACGGCCTTGCCGTTCAGCGCCCTGGAAAGGGCGTCGGCCACCGGGCCAAGCGACATTTCCGGCACCACCTTGCCCTTGGGGCGTCCGAAATGGGACATCACGATGACCTTCGCGCCCTTGTCGCAGAGTTCGATGATGGTTGGCGCCAGGCGTTCGATGCGGGTGGCGTCGGAGACCTTGCCGTCCGCGACGGGAACATTCAGGTCGCCGCGCAGCAGAACGCGTTTGCCGTTGAGGTCTAGGTCTTCGAGGGTCTTGAACATTGCTGAAACTCCCAGGGCGCAGAAATAACATTAGTACAAAGCGTGCCATGCAGTACACCGACAAGCGGCGGTACGGCAATGCTCGTGGAAGCGGGCTATCAACCTTCCGAAGAAACGGCGTGGGATGGCGGACCGTGCGGGATATGGAATCCTTCCTTGTATGAGACCGGCGGATGGGGCAAATTCCGCCGCGCAAGGAACAACCCTCAAATCCTGACAGTCCGCGGGAGAGAAGAGACCCCATGAGCGATTCACAATATGATCTTGTTGTTATTGGCGGCGGCCCCGGCGGTTATGTGGCGGCCATTCGCGCGGCGCAGCTTGGGCTGAATGTGGCCTGCGTTGAAAAGCGCGGCGCGCTGGGGGGCACCTGTCTGAATGTCGGTTGCATCCCGTCCAAGGCACTGCTGAACAGTTCCGAGAAATTCGAGGAAGCCAATCACAGCTTCGCGGCTCACGGTATCGACCTGGGTTCGGTTAAGCTGAACCTGAAGGCCATGATGGGTCGCAAGGACAAGGTTGTCGAGGATCTGACCAAGGGCATCGAGTTCCTCTTCAAGAAGAACAAGGTTGATTACATCAAGGGCACGGGCGCCATTGAAGGCCCCGGCAAGATTGCCGTGACTCCGGCCGACGGCGGCAAGGCCAGCGCCCTGGATACGAAAAATATCCTGATCGCCACGGGCTCGGAAGTGATGCCGCTGCCCGGCGTCGAGATCGATGAAAAGCAGATCGTTTCATCCACCGGTGCGCTGGCATTGCCGCAGGTGCCGAAGCATCTGGTCGTGGTTGGTGGCGGCGTTATCGGGCTGGAGCTGGGCTCGGTCTGGCGCAGGCTTGGCGCGGAAGTGACCGTGGTCGAATTCCTCGACCGCATCCTGCCCGAGATGGATGGCGAAATTTCAAAAAACTTCGCGCGCACCATGAAGAAGCAGGGCATGAAGCTGAAGCTCGGTTCCAAGGTAACCGGCGCGAAGGCGGGCAAGTCAGGCGTCAAGTTGACGGTGGAGCCGGCAGCCGGCGGCGCGGCCGAGACCATCGATTGCGATACGGTCCTGGTGGCCATTGGCCGGCGGCCTTACACGGCCGGGCTGGGTCTGGAAACGGCTGGCGTGGAGATCGGTCCGCGCGGCTTTATCAAGATCGATGATCACTTCAAGACGACGGCCGACGGCATATACGCGATCGGCGATTGCGTGCCGGGTCCGATGCTGGCGCACAAGGCCGAGGACGAGGGCGCGGCCTGCGCGGAAATCATCGCCGGCCAAGCGGCGCATATCAATTACGATGCAATTCCCGGGATCGTCTACACATGGCCGGAAGTCGCCTCGGTCGGCAAGACCGAGGAACAGCTGAAGGAAGCCGGGATCGAGTATAAGTCCGGCAAGTTCCCCTTCACCGCCAACAGCCGGGCGCGGGCCAACATGGATACCGACGGATTCGTCAAGATCCTGGCCGATGCGAAAACCGATCGCGTGCTGGGCGCGCATATCATCGGTCCGGACGCCGGCAACATGATCCACGAAATCGTCCTGACCATGGAGTTTGGGGGCTCGTCCGAGGATGT
>JAOUMF010000080.1 GCA_029881615.1 Alphaproteobacteria bacterium
TCGACAGTCGGCAGGAAAGTGGCCTTAGGGCTTGCCCTGACAATGTTTTTTGGCGTTGCCGCGCTGGTCTATTTCGAGTCCAATGAGCAGCGCAAAAACCTTACGAAAGTATCTTCTGACTTCAGGCAGGTGATCACGACCCAGTTGGGCATGCGCATGGCTGGCGGATTACGCTGGAACAAGGCCAGTGCCGTGGAATCCGCTTACCGGGATCTGGTTTCCGACGATTCCTACGAAGTTGGAGCCATCGCCGTATTTGATAATGCTGGCGCGGTCGTGGCCACTCATCAGAGTAACAAGAACGCGGTTATTGATCTTTCGAAGACCGCATTCCTGGATCGCGGCGCCGCAGGTCAGCAGGCTGTGGTTGAAATCGACGGCAATTATATGCTGGTTGCGAGCCCCGTATATATCGCCGACAAGCGCCTGGGTCTTGTTGTCGTGGCTTTCGGAATGGAGGGGTTGAATAATCTCGCATTCGACAGCTTTGTGGTCGATGCAGGAATCGGTGTTGCGGTTCTGCTCGCTTCAATCGCCATCCTGCTTTTGATGATCCGCATGCTTGTCGGCCAGCCGCTGGACCAGATGACCCGCGCGATGAGCGCGCTGGCCAACGGCAGCATTGACGTAGAAGTGCCTGGTATCAAGCGTACCGACGAAATTGGCGAGATGGCGGGCGCGGTCCAGATTTTCAAGGACAATGCCATTGAAAAAATCCGGCTTGAACAAGAGCAGGTTGCCGCCGCGCAGCGAGCCGAGGAAGAGAAGCGCCTGACCATGATCGAACTTGCCGATCGCTTCGAGGATTCGGTGAAGGAAGTTGTGGACGGTGTGTCGTCATCGGCGACCGAGATGCAGGCAACTGCTCAGCAAATGTCGACAACCGCCGAGGAAACCAGCCGGCAATCGGCCAACGTGGCGACGGCTTCCGATCAGGCCACGGCCAATGTGCAAACGGTCGCCGCGACCGCCGAACAGCTTTCGGCGTCGATTGCCGAGATTGGGCGGCAGGTCGGGCAATCGGCAAGAATCGCACAGAACGCGGTTTTGGAGTCGGAAAACGCCAACGCTACCGTTCAAGGGCTGGCCGAAGCCGCCAGCCGGATTGGCGAGGTCGTGGATCTTATCAATGACATCGCGGGTCAAACCAACCTTCTGGCGCTGAACGCAACCATCGAGGCCGCACGGGCCGGCGAAGCCGGCAAGGGGTTCGCGGTTGTTGCCCAGGAGGTCAAGAACCTGGCCAACCAGACGGCGAAGGCAACCGAGGAAATATCCCAGCAGATTGGTTCCGTGCAGGAAGAGACAAACGGTGCCGTTGATGCAATCCAGAAAATCCGTTCCATTATTAACGAAATCAATGACATATCGACAACGATTTCGTCTGCCGTTGAAGAGCAGGGGGTTTCCACGCAGGAAATTGCGCGGAACGTTCAGCAAGCGGCGCGGGGAACGCAGGATGTGAACGCGAACATCGAAAGCGTCAACAAGGCTGCCGGAGAAACCGGCGTCGCCGCAAACCAGGTCCTCACGGCCAGCCAGGAAATGTCGCAGCAGGCGGAAGGCTTGCGTGAACAGGTCCAGCGGTTCCTGTCTGAGATCCGGGTCGCGTAACGGTTTTCAACAAGGTTTATTACTTGCACCCTCAACTGCTGCCCGGTGGGATCGGATACGATCCCCCGGGTTCTTTTTTTGAGTTGTTTCCCGTTCAGGCGGTTTGTCTTCCCGCCATCATCCACAAGACGCCGCCGGGAAGGCCCGCGGCGATCTGGGCCAGACCAAACAGCACCGACACCGACAGCGCGGCGTCCGCGGGAATTCCGGCCAGCCCCAGCGCTACCACCATCAACCCTTCGCGCAGGCCCCAGCCGCCGACCGAAACCGGTATGGTGGTCAACAGAATTACGGCGGGCACCAGCACCAGCGATTCGAACAGGCCCACATCAAGACCCAACCCCACCGCGATCACATGTACCGACATAACGATCAGTCCGTGTACCACCACCGACAGGCCCAGCACAGGCAAGGACAGGGCGGGGTGCAGATAGGCCGCGCGGGTTGCCTCGGACAGCTTTTGAACGGGCACGCGCAGGCGGGTGGGTAGTAGCCTGTCCGGTATATGCCGGGCCAGAATCATGGCTGCGATTCCGGCGGCGCCGGCCAGCAGGATCGCCGCGAAGGCCAAGCGTGTTGCGGTGTCGTCGATGCGCGCATAAAGCAACGGTTGGCCGATTGCCACCAGGATGAACAGCCCGGTCAGGCCGGTGACGCGGTCAAGCAGCACGCCATTGATGCTGGCAGCCAACGGCAGACCCAGCTTATGCGTCCGGTATATGCGCACCCCGTCGCCGCCAATGGTCGAAGGTAGCGCGTTGTTGAAGAAGTAGCCCTCGAAGAACAGCCGTATGGCCGTGCGTGTCGACAATGCCGGGCCGAACAGTCGCATGATGATCCGCCAGCGCCAGCCGGCCACGAAACAATGCAGCATCAATAGCGAGACCGAAAGGATCGCGGCGGCCGGGGCCAGCCCGGCCATGCGTTCCAGGGCTGCGCGGAAATCCACGCCACGCAGTATCAGCCAGATCAATCCCACGGTTACTGCGGATTTGACGGTGAAAATGGCCCATTTTTTGGCGCTGTCGTTCATCTTCCTGCCTGTCTTGTCCTGAATGCAGATTGCCCGCCGAAACGCCGTCGCGCAACCGCACACCGATGGCGCATAACAAAAGAGGCGCCTGCCGATGGCAAGCGCCTCTTGAATATCACCGAGGGTAGCCGGTCACTACTTCACGTCGGCGGCAACTTTCATGCTGATAATCTTGTCCGGATTATCAACCTTGCCGCTTTGCGGGTGCCCTTTCTTGATGGCGTCCACATGCTCCATGCCGGAAATCACGCGGCCCCAGACCGTATATTTTCCGTTCAGAAATGGCGCCGCTTGAAAGACGATAAAGAACTGGCTGTCGGCACTGTCGGGCTGGTTCGACCGCGCCATCGACAGCGTGCCGCGGGCGTGGGGAAGGTTGTTGAACTCGGCCTTCAGCTTCTTGCCCGAACCGCCCATGCCGGTGCCGGTGGGGTCGCCGGTCTGCGCCATGAAACCGTCGATGACGCGGTGAAAGACGATTCCGTCATAAAACCCCTGGCGAACCAGTTCCTTGATTCGCGCCACATGGTTCGGGGCGTATTTCGGCAGCATCTCGATGACTACCCGCCCATCTTTCAGTTCCAGGTAAAGCGTGTTTTCGGGATCTGTTTCCGCGGCATTGGCGGCAATCGTCAAAAACAATCCGGCGATCAGCGCGGTCACGCCCGCCAGCCATTTCTTTCCAGCCATTCTCAGTTCCTTTTGTCGATCGATCATGTTTCATGATTCTGCCCACCGCCGGATTAACCGGCGATGAACGGAAACCCGTGATAACTAGACGTCGGCGGCGACACGCATGGTGATGATGCTGTCGGGATCGCTGACCTCGCCATTACCGCCGGCACCCTTTTTGATCGCGTCGACATGCGCCATGCCCGATACCACCTGGCCCCAGGCGGTGTACTGACCGTTCAGATGCGACGCCGGCTGGAAGACGATGAAGAACTGGCTGTCGGCGCTGTCGGGGTTCTGCGCACGGGCCATTGAACAGGTGCCCCGCTCGTGGCGCGTATTGTTGAACTCGGCCGCCAGGTTTTGACCCGAACCGCCCATGCCGGTGCCGGTGGGGTCGCCGGTCTGCGCCATGAAACCGTCGATGACGCGGTGAAAGACGATGCCGTCGTAGAAATTCTGACGGCACAGTTCCTTGATGCGCGCCACATGATTGGGGGCGAGATTCGGGAAAAGTTCGATCACGACGCGCCCGTCCTTGAGTTCAAGATAGAGCGTGTTTTCAAGGTCGAGATCACCGCCCGCGCCGGCGTCGGCCGGGCTGCGTTTCATGCCGAGATCGTGGCTTTGCCATTTGTTCAAGATACAGGTCTCCTGTCGGTTGGTTCCATGAATTTCTGGCACGCACCATAACGGCACGGGCCGAGGATTGCACCCCTCACGCGGGGAAAAGCTTGCGTAATCCGTCCTGGCTGGCGGTGGCCACGCCCCGTTCGGTAATCAGCCCGGTGACCAGGCGCGCCGGGGTGACGTCGAAAGCGGGATTGGCGGCCCGACTGCCGGGCGGCGTGACGGTCACGCTGGCCAGCGCCCCATTTGTTCCGCGGCCCTGTATGGTTTCAACCTCGCTGGCATTGCGTTCCTCGATCGGGATGTCGGCGCCATTTGCGACCGTCCAGTCGATGGTGGGCGAGGGCAGGGCGATATAAAATGGCACGCCATTATCGCGGGCGGCAAGTGCCTTCAGATAGGTCCCGATCTTGTTGGCCACGTCACCATTGGCCGCCACCCGGTCGGTGCCGGTGATAACCATGTCCACATCACCATGCTGCATCAGATGGCCGCCGGCATTGTCGGTGATATAGGTATGCGGTACGCCGTGATGGCCCAGTTCCCAGGCGGTCAGCGCGCCCTGGTTACGGGGCCGGGTTTCATCGACCCAGACATGAATATCGATGCCTTCTTCGTGAGCCAGATACATCGGCGCGGTCGCCGTGCCCCAGTCCACCGTGGCCAGCCAGCCGGCATTGCAATGGGTCAGCAGATTTACGCGCCCATTTTTGCGCTCCGCGATCTCGCGGATAAGGGCCAGCCCGTTCCGGCCGATCGAATGGTTGATCTCGACATCCTCGTCGCATATCGCGCCGGCGCGTATCCAGGCCGCATCCGCGCGGTCGCCGGGCTTTAGTGGCATCAACAGCCCGCGCATCGCCTCCAGCGCCCAGCGCAGATTGACCGCGGTGGGCCGCGTCGCCCCCAGCACAGCCAGCGCCTCGGAAAGGTTGGCGTCCGAAGGGTCGGCCCGCATGGCCAGCGCCATGCCATATGCCGCTGTCGCCCCGATCAGCGGCGCCCCGCGCACCTGCATCACGCGGATGGCGTGGGCGGCATCCTCCATGGTGGAAAGCGCAAGCACGCCGAACTCATAGGGCAGCCGGGTCTGGTCGATAATCTCCACCCAGTCGCCATCCTTGTGCGGCCAGATACTGCGGTAATGTGTGCCATCTATTTTCATAGGGCGTTTTTAGCGGCGTGTTTCTGTTACGGCAACGCCGTAATGCCGCCATCGACGACCAGTTCGGTGCCGGTGATCCAGCTTGCCTTGTCGGACAGCAGAAAGATGATCGCGTTGGCGATGTCTTCCGCCCGGCCGACGCGGCCCAGCGGGACCGCCTTGGCGGCGCGTTTGGCGGCCTCTGGATCGCGGTCCCAGCGTTCCTGCAACGGTGTCCAGGCTCCGCCGGGCAGGACCGAATTGGCGCGGATGCCGTCGCTTGCATACTGGATGGCGATGGACTTGGTCAGTGCGATGACGCCGGCCTTCGAGGCCTGATAGGCGTCCTGGGGTGCGGGATCGCCGCGCAGGCACTGGATCGTGGCAATGTTGACGATCGCGCCACCGTTCGACCGCATCATCGGGACGGCGCATTTCATCGTCATCACCATGGATTTCAGATTGATGGCCATTACCCGGTCCCAGATATCGAGTTCGATATCGACCGCGCCGACGTCCTTGCCGAACCACAGAACTCCGGCCGCATTGACCAGATAATCCAGCCGTTTCAACCCGTCGAAAACTTCGCTGACGAAGCCCCAGTCGGTTACGTCACCCTTGTGATAGATCGCCCGTCCCGGTCCTTCCGGTAGCGCCGGCGCCTCCAGCAGGTCGATGATATGTACAGTGGCGCCTTGGGCTACCAGCTTGGCCGCGGTATCATAGCCCACACCACCGGCGGCACCGGTCACAACGGCAGTTTTTCCGTCGAATTCGCTCATCCTGTTGCCTCCCTGCGGTCACAAGATCGCTATTGCAACAGGCTTTACGGGTAATTGGCAAGCAAAGACTGACCCGCCGGAATGCACCGGAGGTCAGCCGGGCGCCTTTCAGTCAGCTCTTCGCGAGGCGCAGATAAGCGGCGTTGGCGCAGAATGCCGGGGCATCCGCGGCGGATTCATGGGATGCCAGCCATTCCTCGCAGGCTTTCTTGTCCTCGCAAACACCGCATACATGGTCGGCCGTCTGTAAATGCAGACCCAGGTTGGAATCGGCGATCTCGTTGACGGAAATGCCGAGCATCCGCGCCATTCGTGGAAATTGCTGGGCGCGCCCGCTGGGGACATAGCGCCTCAGGAAGAAGGCGAGGCCCCAAAGAATCAAAACCGTATAGGCTACCAAAAACAGCAGTGAGAAAATTTCCATGACACTCGTCCCTCCGATTTGACCGGCTTTTTGCTGCTACCAGAATCCGAGTGTGCCATATAGAGGAACGACGTTCCTTGACATGGATCAATTGAAATCACCCTGTCAGGGCATTGCGCTGCCACCGTTGGCGCCGACGATCTGTCCGGTCATGAAGCTGGCGCCGGGGCCGGCCAGGAAAACCGCCAGGGCGGATATTTCCTCCGGTTTCCCAACCCGGCGCAAGGGGATGTCCTCTTCCTTTTCGCGCCATTCCGGGCTCATGCTGCTCAAATCCAGCATGTCGGTGTCGACCGGGCCCGGGGCGATGGCGTTGACCAGGATGTGCGGCGCAAATTCCCGCGCCCAGGCTTTGGTCATGACATTGATCGCCCCCTTCGACGCGCAATAGACCGAATAGGTCTCGCGCCCCACGAAACCAAGGTCGGAGGAGACATTGATAACGCGCCCGCCGGTTCCCTGGCGCACCATCCGGCGGATCGCCTCGCGCCCAACCAGAAAATTTCCGCGCAGATTGATATTCATCAGCCAGTCGAAATCGGCGCCGGTGGTTTCCAGCAATGGCTTTTCCAGCAGGACACCGGCATTGTTCACCAGGATATCGATGCCGCCCAGCCGCTCGACCGTTTCGGAAACGAGCATTTCTACCTGTGCCTCGTCGCCCACATCGGCCTTGATCGCATGGGCTCGTCCGCCCCGCGCGGCGATGGCCCGGACAGCCTCTTCGGCCTCCGCCGCGCCGCGATTATAGTTCAGCGCCACACCGGCGCCCTCGGCGGCGAAGGCCTCGGCGATGGCCCGGCCTATGCCGCGGGATGCGCCGGTTACCAGCGCACGTTTTCCGTCCAGCACGCCCATCAGCTCATCACCTCGCCCCGGTCGGCATTGATGGCCTGGCCAGTGATGTTGGCCGCCGCGTCGGAAGCCAGGAAAAGATAGGTTCCGGCCATGTCCTCGGGTTCCATCAGTCCGGCCAGCGACTGGGCGGCGACGATTTCACTTTCCATGTCGGTCTCGCTCCAGCCTTCCTTTTCCGCCGTCAGCTTGAGCGTGCGCATCGAGGCATCGGTCCGAACCCAGCCGGGGCAGACCGCATTCACCGTAATGCCCTTCGGCCCCAGTTCCTTCGACAGCGAGCGCATGAAGCCGAGATTGGCGTGCTTGCTGGCACAATAGGCGCCGAATTCGGCCACGGCCGTACGGCCCCAGATCGATGAGGTGATGATAATGCGCCCGCCATTCCCCATTCTGGGCACGGCGGCGCGGGTTACATACCAGGTGCCCATGACGTTGACATCGATGATCCGGCGGAAGGTCTCGTCGGTCTCTGTGTCGGCGCCCAGAACCGGCGTC